>CAYFYW010000620.1:0-7831 GCA_964347425.1 uncultured Nitrospirales bacterium | reverse complement strand
CTGGTTGTTGCAGCCTGCGGAGTGCCCGTAGCCAAACACGGTAACCGCTCTGTATCAAGCAGTTCCGGAAGCGCAGACGTTCTTCAGGCTCTGGGCGTTAAAATAGACATCGAGCCTGAAAAAGTTGAAAAGTGTCTTGAGGCAACGGGTTTTGGGTTCATGTTTGCACCACTGTTTCATCCAGCAATGAAATATGCCATTGGGCCAAGAAAGGAAATGGGGATAAGGACCGTGTTCAATATACTTGGACCTCTCACAAATCCTGCAGGTGCCAAGAGACAGGTCCTGGGGGTCTTCAGCGATGATCTCACAGAAACTATGGCGCATGTCCTGAATAATCTCGGCATAGTGCATGCCTTTATTGTTCATGGAGAAGACGGACTCGACGAAATAACCAATACAGAAAAAACAAAAATTTCGGAACTGAAAGACGGCAGAACTGACACTTATTTCATAACCCCTGAAGACCTTTATTTCCCGAGAGCCAAAAAAGAAGACCTGAGAGGCGGAAAAGCAGAGGAAAATGCAAAAATCACCACTGACATACTTAAGGGAGCAAAAGGGCCGAAGCGAGATATTACCATAATAAATGCAGCCGCTGCATTAATAACAGGCGACAGGGCAAAGAGTTTCGGCGAAGCAGTGGAAAGGGCAGCCGAGGCAATAGATTCAGGGGCAGCCTTTAAAAAATTAGAAGAAATAAAAGTAGCGAGTAACAGACTCTAGACAACAAAGTTCAAAGTTAGAAGTGAAAAGTTAAAAGTTAAAAGTTAAAAGTTCAAGGTTCAAAGTTCAGAGTTGAAAGTTAATAGTTATTAGTTACTTGTTATTTGTTGTTTGTGTCGTTTGACTAACTCTCAGGCAATATTTTAAAATTTGTGATGCATTCCAATTATGTCCCTCTTCATCTTCATACCCAGTACAGCCTCCTTGATGGAGCGATACGGTTAGAAGAGCTCATAGCGGCGTCTATAGATTTCAAACTTCCGGCCGTTGCTATAACCAACCACGGGAACCTCTTCGGCGCAATAGAGTTTTACAAAAAGGTTTCCAGGGCAGGACTTAAACCGATAATCGGTTGTGAGGTTTATGTTGCACCAAGAAATCGCTTTGAGAAAAGGGGTACAGAAGACGTCTCGGACGCATCTTTTCATTTAGTACTGCTGTGTAAGGACATTCACGGGTACAAAAATCTTACAAGGCTCGTTAGCAAGGCATACCTTGAAGGTTTTTATTATAAGCCCCGGATTGATAAAGACCTTTTATCTCAATACAGTGGAGGGTTGATAGGGCTGTCCTCATGCCTTAAGGGTGAAATTCCCCATTATCTTGCAGCGGGAATGATTGATAAGGCAAGAGAGGCTGCCCTCGGCTATAAACGAATCCTTGGATCTGATAATTTCTTTCTGGAAGTACAGGCAAACGAACTTCCGGAACAGCAGGAAATTAACAGGCAACTTATAGAGTTAAGTCGTGACCTTCATATAGGAATTGCAGCAACCAATGACTGCCATTATTTAAAAAGAGAGGATTCAAAAGCCCACGATGTTCTTTTATGCATCCAAACGGGCAAGACTCTCAAAGATTCGGATAGAATGAAATTCTCCAGTGATGCCTTCTATTTTAAGAGCCCTTCAGAGATGAAAGAGGCGTTTAAGGAACACCCTGAGGCTATTGAAAATACGAAAAGAATTGCTGAGAGATGTAACCTCGATTTCAAGTTTGGCGTATTCCACCTGCCTAAATACACAGTACCTGAGGGCTATAATTCAAACAGCTACCTCGGGAAACTTGCGGAAGAAGGCCTCGAAAAAAAAATTGGAGGAAAAATATCCGAAGTTTATAAGAGCATACTTCAGAGTGAGCTTAAGACAATCGAAGCAATGGGGTTCTCCTCCTATTTTCTTATAGTGTGGGACTTCATACGCTATGCAAAAGGCAAAGACATTCCTGTAGGACCCGGAAGGGGTTCGGCCGCAGGCAGCCTGGTCGCGTACTCCCTTGACATAACCGAGATTGATCCAATCAGATACGGGCTGCTGTTTGAGAGGTTTCTAAATCCAGAGAGAATCAGCCTGCCTGATATTGATGTGGATTTCTGCATGAACAGAAGGCCTGAGGTAATTGAATATGTCTCGGAACGTTACGGTAAGGATCATGTGGCCCAGATTATAACTTTCGGGACAATGCAGGCAAGAGCAGCTATCAGAGACGTCGGCAGGGCCATGGATATACCTTATGCAGAGGTAGACAGAGTCGCAAAACTTATACCAAATGTTACAAATATAACTTTACATGATGCGCTGGCCATTGAACCAAAACTAAAAGAGATCTATGATTCCAGCCCAATCATAAGAGAGCTCATCAATGTTGCACAGAGACTTGAAGGACTATCAAGGCATGCTTCCACACATGCAGCAGGAGTTGTAATCTCTCCGGAGCCGCTCACTGAATTTTCACCGCTTTACAAAGCGCCAAATGAAGCAGTAATAACCACACAATTTGATATGGAGACAATAGAAGCCCTCGGCCTGCTGAAATTTGATTTCCTCGGACTAAAGACTCTCACAATAATAGATAAAACAGAAAAAATCATAAACAAATCTGACGAAAACTCAGGTTCTCTCAAAACCCATTATTTTTCCATAAAAGACATTCCGCTTGACGACGGAGAAACGTTTAATTTGCTCGGTGCGGCGAAAACAACCGGCATATTCCAACTGGAGAGCACCGGGATGAGGGACCTGCTGTTAAGACTAAAACCAGAAACGTTTGAAGAGTTGATAGCCCTTGTTGCCCTTTACAGACCCGGCCCCCTGGGAAGCGGGATGGTTGATGACTTCATTAAGCGCAAGAGAGAAAAGGTCCCTATTAAATTTCAACTTCCTCAACTCGAAGAAATCCTTAAAGAGACTTATGGCGTAATTCTTTATCAGGAACAGGTTATGAAGATTGCGAATATATTGGCTAATTTTTCATTGGCCGAGGCTGATATTCTTCGAAGGGCAATGGGCAAGAAAAAAATAGCTGAGATGGAAAAGCTGAAAGACTCCTTTATTACCGGTGCAAAATCCAACAGAATATCCGAGAAAAGAGCGGTCAAACTGTTTAATGATATGGCCAATTTTGCACAGTACGGCTTCAATAAATCACACTCTGCTGCCTACGCCCTTATAGCTTACAGGACCGCGTATCTAAAGGCACACTATCCAGTTGAATTTATGGCAGCGGCACTGAGTGCCGACATGGACAACACAACAAAGATTGTAACCTATATTAACGAATGCAAGGAGATGGGAATAGAAATCCTCCCTCCCGATATTAATGAAAGTAAACGAGAGTTTAATGCCATTGGCAATTCAATCCGTTTCGGACTGGAAGCGGTGAAAGGGGTAGGAAGTTCTGCCATAGAAGCAATCATAAGTACCCGCAATACAGAGAAATTTACTTCATTTTTTGATTTCTGCTTAAGAGTCGACTCACGGAGAGTCAATAAAAAAGTTATTGAGAGCCTTATAAAGGCCGGCGCATTAGATTCCTTTGGCAAAAGGGCGCAATTAACGTTTGCCCTGAGTTCCGTTATGGATTCTGCCCTCAAGACCCAAAAAGAAAACACCTCGGGACAGAGGAGCATGTTTGGAAAATATCAAAATACTCTTCAGGAACTGCCGGGAATAGATGAATGGAGTGAATCTGAACGTCTTATGATGGAAAAGGATTCCCTGGGTTTCTACATCACAGGACATCCACTCAGCAGGTATAAAGAAAAACTTGAGAGGTTTTCGGTTACCCCTACACATAAGATCCAGGACCTCCCGGACAAAGAAGACGTAAATGTAGGCGGTATCCCTATAAAGTTCAAGAAGATTCAGACCAAAAAAAAGGGTGATCTCATGGCTTACATTACGATTGAGGATCTTTACGGTACAATTGAACTCATTGTCTTTCCTGATATTTACAGAGAATCTGAAAATATAATTTCCCATGATACTCCCATAATTATATACGGGCAGATGGACAAAAGCGATAAAGGGTTAAAGATAATTGCAAAAAAAATTGTATCTATCGAAGACGAAGAACAGATAATAAAAGGCAGAACACAGAGCCCTGTACCGTCCGGTACAGGGCAGAGCACCCCGAAAAGCTTTGTTACGGGGCAGGCAGACAACAGACTACAGAATACGGACAACGGACAACGGACAGCGAACTCTCAGTTCAAAGCACTGACTTTGACAGTTTACGCCAGTACTAATTCAAAAAATCTCTTAAGCCTTAAGGACATCCTCTCACGACATAGTGGAAATCATCCTGTCCCTGTTTATATAAAAATTATTTCTCCAAATCAGTGGGAAACTTTAATATTGGCCGGTCAGGACGTGACCCCATCTGAAGAAATGATTTTAGAAGTTGAGAATATTTTAGGGAAAGGAACAGCAGTACTAAATTATTGATAGTCGTAATAATAATGTCCTATTTACTGATAGTGCTGTCATTCCCCGACCTGCCTGCCAGCAGGCAGGTTTGATCGGTCTACGACTCATAGAGGGAATCCAGAGGTAAAAACTTAAAACATGGATTCGCGATTAAGACTTTCGGGAATGACGAAAAAGCGGACATTATTTATGCGTGAGTCAATAGTAGTTAAAAGTTGAAAGTTAAGAGTTAAAAGTTGCGGAGTTCATATGCATTACTATCTTGATTTTGAAAAACCAGTCGCTGATTTAGAAAATAAAATTGAAGAACTCAAACGCCTTGCTGACGGAAGGGATATGAACATTACCTCTGAAATAAAAAAACTAGAGAAAAAAGTAAAAGACCTGAGGGTTGATATATTCTCCAAATTAACCCCCTGGCAAAAAACTCTCATTGCGCGGCATCCCGAAAGACCACACACCCTCGATTATATCAACCTCCTGATGGAAGATTTCATCGAGATCCATGGAGACAGGCGGTTCGCAGACGATCCTGCAATTGTATGTGGATTTGCCAGATTTCAGGGCATACCCATTGTTATTGTGGGCCATCAAAAAGGGAGGAGTACAAAGGAAAGGATCTGGAGAAATTTCGGTCAACCTCACCCTGAAGGTTACAGGAAGGCAATGAGAATAATGAAACTTGCTGAAAGATTCAAAAAGCCCGTGATTACCTTTATTGACACATCAGGTGCCTACCCTGGTATTGGAGCAGAAGAAAGAGGCCAGGCAGAAGCAATCGCAATGAACCTCCTTGAAATGTCCATCCTGAAAATACCCATATTATCTGTAGTGATTGGAGAAGGAGGCAGTGGAGGTGCACTTGCACTTTCTGTTGGAGATCGTATCGTTATGCTCGAGCACTCAACCTATTCGGTAATTTCACCAGAAGGATGCGCCGCTATCTTATGGAAAAAAAATAATTCCGAGGTTGGTCAGCAGGAGTATGAAAGGGCATCGGAAGCACTTAAATTGACCGCTCAGGATCTTTATGACCTTGAGATAATAGATGAAATAATTCCCGAGCCTATAGGCGGAGCACATAGAAACCCAAAAGAAGCCTCTGCTTTCATTGAAAAGGCGCTGAAAAAAAATCTCGCTGAGCTTATGAAAAGACCGTTGGAGACCCTCAGGGAAGAACGATACCAAAAATTCAGATTAATGGGTAAAATAAAAGAAAAAGGCTAGGATATGAATGCTCTTGAAAGGATTTTCAGCTTTCTTTTTTCTTCTCTTTTTTTGTCTTTTTCTCCTCTTCCTGTTTCTCTCTCATTACTTCGTGGTCAACAAACTCCAGAACAGCCATGGAAGAGCAGTCCCCCTGCCGGACCCTCGTTTTTACAATGCGGAGATAGCCGCCATATCTGTTGTTAAGTTTAGGTGCTATTCCATGAAATAGCTTCGCAATGATTTTCTTATTGGGAATGTGCGAAAGAGCCAATCTCCTGGAATGCAGGTCTCCTTTTTTGCCAAGTGTAATTATGCGTTCGGCTATTTTTTTTGTTTCTTTAGCCTTGGCAACTGTCGTTTCCACCTTCAGGTGCTCAAACAAAGACACAACAAGTCCTCTCAAGAGGGCTTTTCTCTGGTTCGCATTTCTGCCAAACTCTCTGCCGGCTACTCTATGACGCATTATTACTTTCCTTTAGCCGAAACGGCATCCTGCAATGCATCTATATCTATTCTCATATTGAAATGCAATCCCATTGAAAGGAGAACCTCTCTTATCTCATTTAAGGATTTTCTACCAAAGTTCTTGGTCCTGAGCATTTCCTGCTCCGATTTCTGAACAAGATCAGCAATGTTGCGAATATTCGCATTTTTCAGACAATTATAGGAACGGACCGAAAGCTCAAGTTCATCAACACTTTTAAGGAGGAATTCGTTAAAGACCGCCGGGCTTTCATCTTCACTTACTTCTGTCTCAACAAATTCCTCTTGACCTCCAACCGCCTCTTCTTCCATGGAGAAAAGGGAAATGTGTCCCCCAAGTATGCCAGCAGCCTCTGTGAAAGCCTGCTGAGGTGTAATACTTCCATCGGTCCATATCTGCATAATAAGTCTGTCATAATCTGTTGAACGCCCGACCCTTGCACTTTCCACCAGGAAATCAACCCTCCTTACAGGGGAAAAGAGTGAATCTACAGCGATAACATCAACAGCCTGATCTTCTGTCTTGTTTCTTTCAGCAGGGGTGTAGCCTCGCCCTTTTTTAACGGTAAGCTCCATATTAAAATTAACACCTTTTTCCAGTGTCACAATATGCTGATCCAAGGTAAGAACTTCCACCTGAGCACCGGGAATAATATCTTTTCCCCTGACATCTCCGGGACCCTTCTTATTAATCGAAACAACTTTAGGTGTGTCAGAATGGAGCTTAAACCTGAGCTCCTTTACATTTAATACAATGTCAACCACGTCTTCTTTTATTCCCGGTATTGTGGAAAATTCATGAAGTACACCCGGGATTTTGATAGAAGTTACAGCAGCACCTTCAATAGAAGAGAGCAATACCCTTCTTAACGCGTTACCTAAGGTTGTACCAAAACCTCTTTCAAAAGCTTCGACCCTTATCTTACCATACGTATTGGTAAAATCCTCGGGTTCAAATTCAATTTTTTCTGGTACTTGAAAACCCTTCCTTCTCAGATCCATTAAGCCTCCTTGTATAATGAATGCTCATTATACTGATTACACCGATTTTTTTTAAACCGATTACACTGATTATCTAAATTCTCGATTATCTCGTTTTCATCTGCGTAATCAGGGTCTTTTAATCGGTGAAATCAGTTGTACATTTATTTTGAATACAGTTCTATTATTAGCTGTTCTTGAACAGGTAAAGGAATCTCGTCACGTGAAGGAAAATGAAGAATCTTGCCCTTGAGATTATTTGTATCCATATCAATCCATGTAGGAAAACCTCTATGTTCAGCTTTTGCAACACTATCTTGTATAGCCATAAGTTTCTTGCTTGATTCCCTGGGCTCAATGATATCACCTGTCTGAACGAGATAGGAAGGAATCGTTATGTTTTTACCGTTTACCGTAAAATGACCATGTGTTATAAGCTGTCTTGCCTGCCTTCTATTTGAAGCAAAACCAAAACGAAAAACCACATTATCAAGTCGCCGCTCCAGTAATTGAAGAAGATTACTTCCAGCAACTCCCTTCTTTTTTTCAGCCAGATAATAGTATCTTTTAAACTGCCTTTCGAGGACACTGTAAATCTGTTTGACTTTCTGTTTTTCCCTGAGTTGAAGTCTATAATCGGATAACTTTCTTCTCCTCGGCCCATGAATCCCGGGAGCATATTTCCTTCTCTCCACAGCACATTTGTCTGTATAGCATCTATCCCC
>CAYFYW010000619.1:0-4923 GCA_964347425.1 uncultured Nitrospirales bacterium | reverse complement strand
TACGAGATAACGGTCTTGTAAGGCGCTGAGCCGTGTGCCAACTGGCAGTTCCGCCAGATTGCTGCTTGTCTGAATCCGCGGGTCTTTCTCCGAGGTCACCAGGGCTACTAGGTGTCCGGGGATAAAAGAGCTTATGGAAGCGATGAGAAAAGCTTCGTCAACAGGACTGGAAATCATCAGGGTAGCCTGTATTTCCCCCTGAGCATCCAGATAAGACTCTGATGCGATTAGATAAGGGTAGTCATCAATGCCAGTTATAAAGCTTTGCCTGTGGCTCTTTAAAAGTATAAGTTGTGTTGGCCGGAGTAACCCCGGGGGCGGTGGTATATCATGGCGGCTCTGGTAGACCTCTCTTACCTTTCCCTTTGAGTCCAACAGAAGGGCAAAACGGGGGCTGGCAAACATACGCAGTAGAGATGGCCCGGGAAACCATGGCGGAGTTTGCCTGTAGTATTTGATCTGAATCATATCTTCTGTTGACCATCTCTGTTTTTCAACATAATCGCTGAGATTCCTCTGTTTGATAAAAAGCTCTGCTGATTTATGGTGGAATTTTATATAACGGTCGAAGCGGAGTCTGTCATCCATTGACTGTTCAGCAAGCTCTTCAATCAATTGAACGTAAAAAATTTTTTTAAGCCTGCTGCTCTGAACATAATCTAACAGTGCCCATAAAAAAAGGCCGATAATAACAGTAATCGTTACCATTTTTGCTGTTAATGGAGTTCGTTCATGAAGACGGGCAATTAATGTACTGAGGGACTTTTTGTCAGTTTTTGCGGGATTCACTCACCCGGTTCTCCTACCAGTTCAGTATCCCTGAATTTCCACCCTGCTTTTCTTAGGCTGGATGGCGGGACAATGCTGAATTTTCTGTCAAGGTGTTCAGATTGCTGTAACAGATGATGTACCAATTTTCGGGCGTGGGGATTCTCAACATTCTTCCCCTCCCATGTTGAAAAACTATAAACACGGTACAATGGATATTTATTAGAAACGAGATGTGAAGGCTCATCCGGGTCTAACCCGTTAATTTTCAGAATTTTCACCTTTCCCTTGTCCTGATAATAACGGGCCATCCAGAGGACTTCATAGCCAATCGCTGCCGGATTGATAGCTACCTGTGAAATCATATCCGGAATAGCCCCAACTTCAACGAGGGCGACGCTGAAAAGATCTTCATTGTCCAGTAATAAACGCCAGTGCCCGGGCCTTAATTTGCAGTGCAATCGTCCAACTGGCTGAATTAACAGGCTTGTCTTTTTGCCGCTATCTGAGGTTATTAGATCAGACCATCGATATATCTCTCCCTGAAAAATCTGTCGGGCCTGTTCAATGCTGATATTATCAAGAGGATTATCCGGATGCACGAGTAGAGCGATGGTAGCAATTCCGAGTGTGTGAAATCGCAGACCCGGCAGCCTGTCCGTTTCGCCGGGTGGACAACAGAATGCGCCGATGTCTACTGACTTGCGAAGCAAATTCCCTGCAGAGAGACCACAGGTGCCGGGCCTGGTAACAATGTTCAGATTGTGGTCTTTGGCATATTGATTAATAACCGGCACCCATGCACGATACATTTGCCCGTCAAGAGTAATTACAACGTCGGCATCAGCAACAGAGGGATCATATTTAAGAGGCTTTTTCTTCCAGTCTTCTGGCATCCGGGTCTGTTTAAAAGGATTGGAAAACTCCTGACCACGCAGGCTCTTTAAAGGGTTGTGCTCAGCATGGGCTGTGGTCACGATTAAAATTGATGCGATGAGGAAAATTTTAGCAAAAATTATTATCAAGAAATTATGACTTGATGAACTTACATTCATTTCTTTAATGTTTTTAAGGATTTACATGCCTCATAAAGGTCTCTCAATGTACTATTATTTAGTATACATTATGTGTTTTGTTAATATCTATTACCATTACTGTCCAAAACATTCATATATAATTTATTAAACAATCAATGCCTTGCGGATTTTATTTTTACTTTAATAAATCCTTATTCCACTGTGGAAAAAATGCAGGTTGGCGCAGTCTAATGAGAGCGATATTTTCCTGCCGGTTTTCTCATGAAAATCAGGTGCCGCCCTGGCTATAATTCGTGTATCGTTTAACCCCAGGTAGAGGATGGTCTCTGAACCAATATGCTCAATAAGTTCTATTTCTCCATTAATTGGACCATCTCCTGGTGTTAAAAACTCAGGCCTGATACCCAAGGTAATATCCATGCCGTGATATTCCTTTAATTCTTCCGTCAGACCTACATCAATCGTAAACTTACTGGATTCAAAGAATATCCTGTTTTCTCTGAAAAGAATTTTGCCCTCCAGAAGATTTATACGTGGACTGCCGATAAAGGTTGCTACAAAGAGGTTTAAAGGCCTTTCATAAACTTCTCTTGGGGTACCGATTTGTTGTATGATGCCGTTATTAAACACTATAATCTTCTCCCCGAGAGTCATTGCTTCTACCTGATCGTGAGTTACATATATCATGGTTGCCCTTAATTGTTGGTGAAGCCGTGCAAGTTCTACTCTCATAGTGCTTCGGAGCTTGGCATCAAGATTGGACAGCGGTTCGTCAAAGAGAAAGAGCCTGGGATTTCTGACTATTGCGCGGCCAACAGCAACCCTCTGCCTCTGGCCGCCTGAGAGCTCCCTGGGTTTTCTCCGCAGAAGGGATTCAATGTCCAGAAGTTTTGCAACCTCTTTTACTTTTCGTTCTATTTCCCGTTTAGGTGTTTTTTTCATTTTCAGTGAGAAAGCCATGTTTTCATATACGTTGATATGGGGGTAAAGGGCATAACTCTGAAATACCATGGCTATGTCTCTTTCCTTCGGAGTCAGGTTGCTGACCTCCCTGTCAGCTATATGGATTTCTCCCTGATCCTGCTGCTCAAGCCCTGCAATCAGCCTGAGCACGGTAGTCTTTCCGCACCCGGACGGACCAAGGAGTATGCAGAATTCACCCTCTGAAACCTCAAAGGAGATATTATTTATGACATTTGTTCTTCCGAATGATTTTTTCAGGTTTTTTACTTTTAAATTCGCCATGTGTTTCGTCAAATATATATATTACACGAAATGCTATCAACAAATTTTTTAAACTTGCTATTCCCTGTAGCTTGCTACAGGGTAGCTCATTTTTTCAATAACGAATAAACAGGGGGTCAGCCCCTGACAAAGGACAAATAAATATGACCATATAACCTGTCGTTTGACCTGGAACAAGAACCACAGGTCACTTTTTGATTCTTAATATTTTTCGTGTTCAAGTTGCCATTTTTGCATGTTATAATTCCGTCAGGATCTTGTCGGGTCAACTCTGCGTTAGGCGGTAGAAGAATTATATGGAATGGAAGAAAAACTTAAAATATTTACTTGAGATTTTAGTTACAGTTATTTTAAGTCTGTCTGCAGGAATAGCTAAACTTATAATTGCATTGATGTACACGAATATCCTTATTATTTAATTTGTTCGATCTATTTTTTTATGGGGGTTTAAGTTTTTTAATTGGCTATATTTCTCGATGAAAAGATTTTAAATACACAGTAATACTTATTATTGCTATTTTAGCTCCTTCTTTAATGGTAGTAGGTATAATTCTTTCAAGAGTTTACATTACTAAAGAATCAAGTTATCCTTCTTATGAATGGATTGCATCAGCATTTATAATACCTTTGGCGGCTTTCATAGGTGCGTTATTAAGTAGACGATTTGTATTAAAGAAGAATGTCCCTTTGTTCCCGTAAAGTAAAACAACGGGACAGGCAAGACAAAAAGGACTGAAAGCGATTGACAATATCTATCCAAATATATATCATATATAGTATATACATAAAAAGATATGTGGGAAATATATGAGCATCGAAGGGTCTCAAAGCAAATCAGATCTATTCCGGTTGAGATTTTAAAGCGGTATGAGAAATGGAAAGACATTGTTATGATATCAGGCCCTACTGGATTGAAATTAATAAAAGGATTTCATGATGAGGCATTACGAGGTGAATGGAAGGGGTGTCGATCATCGCGTCTCGGTGATAAGTACAGGATAATTTACAAAATTATTGGAAAAGACATTCTTGTCCAAGTTATAAGCAGAACACCTCATGACTATAGGAAGAAATAAAATGAAAAACTACAGGAGAGCGAAAAAAACGGTTGACGTATCAGTTGGAGAATCGGTGCGTATTATAAGGGAACTGCAGGGATTAAGCCAAAATGAATTGGCTAAACTGACAGGGATTCCCCAGGCTACGATTTCTGCAATTGAGAATGACCGTGTTCAGTTGGGTGTTGAGCGCGCAAAAGTGTTGGCAAGTGCACTGAAGTGTCATCCAGCAGTTCTTGTTTTCCCGGGATGGGAGTTAAAACAAGAATCAGCCGCTTAACGAATCGTTCAACTTTGAACGGGTGTCACAGGGCGTTTTTTGCATTTTATTGTTTTCAGTAGACCAATTGTTTTTTTTTGCATAATCTACTCTTACAGGCACTCGTCAAGTTAACTCTGCGTTTTATCCCTTTATAGCCCCTGCTGACAGACCTTTTACTATGCGCTTTTGAAAGATAAAGACCATGAACACGAGCGGGACTGTTGCCACGGTTGACGCAGCGGCAATCTCTCCCCATGGAAGAGTGTATTGTCCCTGAAACAGCGCAATTCCAACAGGAAGGGTCTGGTATTTTTGCTGTGTCATAATCAGGAGGGCAAAGAAAAACTCGTTCCATGCATAGATGAAAACGAGGATTGCAGCGGTAAACACCCCGGGCGCAGCAAGGGGAACCATAATCTTAAAAAGAGTCTGGATATGGTTGCATCCGTCGATCCGTGATGCGTCTTCCAGCTCTTCAGGGAGTTCGTTAAAAAAACTTGCCAGTATCCAGATACCGAGAGGAAGCGTAAGAGTTATGTAAGGGATTATAAGT
>CAYFYW010000618.1:0-1914 GCA_964347425.1 uncultured Nitrospirales bacterium | reverse complement strand
CTTGCTGAAAATGGGGTCAGCCCTTGAATTGTGAAAAATAAGGAAAGGATTAGAAATTCCGGGGTCAGACTTAAAAATTGAGTTTTCGCCTTCGACTTTTTTTACACCGCCCAACGCCTGCCCCGTATGAGACGGGGCGGAAATGCCATCGTACTTGTGCCGTTCTACGGCACGGGACGCTCCGGCTCTGTCCCCCTAAAGGTACGTCATATTTATTTTCGTATAAAAAATAATACCTTATCCTCAGTTTTGAGAAGTCTGGAAATTGACGATTACCAACTGAAGGTGTGATGCTGAAAAGATAAGGGCGTGGAATAACCAAGCCCCATGGCTCTCCTCATATTTAGACATTCAACTAATGTCTATTCTTTGTCTTAAGACTTCATGAATGTTCTCTACATCTTTTGGCAAAGATGTATCTTCCTAAAAACACTAATAGAGTAATTGCTATTAAAGCCGTTATGAGATATTCAGAAAATGCCAGTGGAAACCCCCACTCACTTGAAAGGTTGTAAGACTTTCTTAAATATAGGACATTTTTAAAAGATAAAGCCGCCCTCCATATTTTAGAGGGAAGGGCGGTCAGATTCGGTAGGTTGTTTTCCCGACAAAGCTAACGGAAAGCCGACCGCCCCTCCAAAAAAAGAAAGCAAGAGGTAAACACTTATAGTCTTCGTTTTGTGTTCTCTGCTGTTTGCTTAGGAAAGGTTTAATATAACTCGATAAATATTAACAATGTAGTAGTAAAAATAGGTTATAAAAGGGGTAAACAATATAACCTTTTTTAAGATAGGGACATAAGATGAGTTCTTAGATTTACCTTTTTTGTATAAATGCCGAGTTTTTTTCTTATGTTTTTCCGGTGAATTCTAATAGTCTCCAAAGATATGTTTAGATTCTTCGATATATCCTTATCCTGTTGCCCTTCCTTTATGAGGTTTGCTATTTGAATCTCTCTTGGGGTAAAAGACAGATATTTAGATGTCAATTTAACTGAAAAAGGAGAAATAATCTTTTTGAGATTTGATTCCAATATATTCAAATAAGTAAGTTCCTCTGACATTGACCTGTTGGTTTTCAGTTTTTCTATGGAAGGGAGAATCAAATGTTTTATATTGGATAAAATATTTTCTTCAAACTGCTTCTTATCATCCTCCCGCTGTTTCAACAAAACTCTTAGGGCAGCATTGCCTTGCATAAGTTCTTCAGCTTGAATTCTCAGTTTTTTCTCTGATTCCTTAAGTGCTTCCTCTGCCTGTCTGTTTTTTGTGATGTCAGTAATGATTCCTAAAATTGCTTTCTCATTTTCAAAGTCAATCAGTTTAGTAGTATGTATTGCAAATATTTCTTTCCCGGTTTTCGTCAGAATTTTGTGTTCATAAGGTGCAATTTCCTCTCCCCTCATGTGTCTTTGATAGTACTCCTTGACCACATCCCTGTATTCAGGAGCTGTTAAATCCATAAAATTGAAATTCTCAGAGTAATACTCTTCTTTAGTGTAACCCATTATCTCACAGCATTTTTCATTTACATATACAACTCTGCCTCTTTTATTGATGAAAATCATGTTTGGTGACTTCTCTGCAAGACTTCTGAATTTCTCTTCAGAAACCTGTATCGCTTTCTCTGTCATTTTGCGTTCGGTAATGTCCATAATCATTCCCGATATGATATCGCCCTCAAGAATTGCATTCATAAGTATATTTTTGGTTTTCCCCGTCTTTGTAATGACTTCAAGTTCGTAATTACTAACCCTACCTGTTTTCTTGAGAATTTCAATGAAAACTTTTCTTGCTTCCGGTTTTTTATATAGTTCTGAAACGTTACACCGCTTTATTTCCTCTAGTGAATCAAATTCATACATCCTTGCTAGTTCCTCATTTACATAAAGGATATCTCCTTTGAGATTGGCTT
>CAYFYW010000617.1:0-7329 GCA_964347425.1 uncultured Nitrospirales bacterium | reverse complement strand
ATAAACGCCACCGTCTTTCAAAGGTATGGAGCCTTCTACAACTACAAAGTATTCCCCCTTATGGTTTTGGACCACGTCCATAAGTGACTTTTCCGCTTGATGGCCTGCCGGTGCCATTATGGTTTCGTGATAATCAACCGACAGTATATCAAGAACAATTTGTCCAACAGTAGGTTTCGTTGCCCGCAGTAATGCCTCGGTGTCAGCGGCGCAGTCCTGGTATTCAAGCCACACAAGATAAGGCTTTTCCCCGCTTACAGCCTCGGCAATTTTTGGGGCAAAAGAAGCAGGCAAGCCAAGCAAGGCAGCCATGGCGGTACAGAACTTCATGAAGTCTCGGCGGGTTATGCCTTTTCTGGAGAGAGACTCAAAAGATTCTGTCATATCCTGCAGAGTGTCATCCGATAGAAATTTCATATATTTCCCCCCTTTGTTGCTTACAGGGTTAAAAAGATTGAAGAAGATAAAATAACTCCCTTTATAACAAAGAAATATCAAAAACCGGGGTAATTGTCAAGAATTTTCTGCATCGGTCAGCTTTTTTCTCTTAAGGCGTGTTCCGTGTTCACACTGCATGGCGAAACTACCTTTTTAGCCTCTTTCTTGACTTCTTGCCACTTTTTTACTATATTTACACACGATAAATCAGGTTTGAAACTTTAAAAAGCCCAAAGAGGTCATACTATGGAAAGAAGGCGTTTTGAGAGAAAAACTATTAGCTTAAGGGCAGAACGAATCTCAGGCAATGAAAATCATGCAGTATTTATAGAGAATATTTCAGAAAATGGTATTTATCTGGTAACCGCTTCTTCAAATTCTACAGAAGATTTTACTCCTCAAACAACAATTGATCTTAAACTGACACTCACCTCCGGGGAAAGCCTTAATCTCCTGTGCAGGGTAATATGGTCTTACAGAATGCCGCCTGAAGGCTTGACAAGCAGCATTGGCATGGAAGTTATTGACCCGCCTTTAGAATATAAAGAGTTTGTAAGAAATCTGCCCTGACTGAATCCTATTGCCTGCAGCCATTATTGTTCCATTTTACCCAAAAACTGCAAATAACCACAGAGTTCCCCGTAAAATATTAAACATATTTTTTATATTTTTTCTCTGAGACCTCGGTGACCTCTGTGGCTGAAAAGATTATTTTATAAAAATTAATGAGTTACTTATCTCTTAGCCGTATTTAATGTTACCTCCGTGCTATCAGTGGTTCTATGAATCCATTATCTGGGTTTATATAAACTCCATGAGAAATTCTGAGATGCAGAGAAATTCCTAAATGAGCAGTTCATATAGCTTTATAAACAGCCAATCTGCTAAAATATAATATAGTTAAAAAGACAACACATAAGAGAACGGTTTTCCTTAATTCGAAAATGGTACATCCAGGATCATCGTGACTGACATGTCTTATCTCCACTTTTTAGTAAATTGCGTTTGCCGCTTAAACAAGGTACTCATTCCAGTTTGTCTTTGCGTTGCTATCATAACCGGCTGCAGTAAGAAAGAGACAGCGTCCCCCGGAGAGACGGCGAAGCGTCAGAAGACCCTCATGATAGGGCTTATTCCTGAACGTAACATATTCGAACAGCTTGAACGGTATGAGCCACTCGCCGCTTACCTCTCAGAAGAGGTGGGGATGGATGTAAAGTTAAAGGTTCTTACCCGGTATGGAAACATTGTTGATAATTTTGTCTCTACAGGTTTGGACGGTGCGTTCTTTGGGAGCTTTACCTATACCCTTGCTCATGCAAAAATCGGTGTTGAAGTCGTCGCAAGACCCGAGAGCACCGATGGATCATCTACATATCACGGTTTAATTTTTGCAAGAAAAGGTGGCGAAATTAAGAGCGAAAAAGACATGAAAGGAAGAGTTTTTGCCTTTGTTGACAAGGCAACAACAGCCGGTTACCTCTGTCCATTGAGATATTTTAAAAAATATGGTATCAAAGATTACAAGACTTTTTTTAAAGAGACCTATTTTGCCGGTACTCATGAGCATGCAATCTATGATGTTCTCAATAAAAAGGCTGATATAGGTGCTGCAAAAAATACAATATTTTACAGGCTCGCAGAAACTGACGGGAGGTTAAAAAATGACCTGTTTATTCTTGAAAGATCCCCCGATGTTCCGGAAAATGGTCTGGCTGTTAGAAAAGAGCTTGATATTGCTGTCAAGGATAAGCTGAAAAAGGCTCTTTTGAATATGCATAATGAGCCCGACGGCAAAGATGTATTGAGCGCTTTCGGGGTGCGGAGATTTATCGAGACAACAGACAGCGATTACTCGAATGTATATAAATATACAGAAGAGATAGGACTGAATCTTGCCGAATATGATTATATAAATGATTGATGAAGAAAAAGATAATCATAGGTTTAAGCCTCTTTTCCCTGATTTTCCTCGTGTGCGGCATATATATAATCACCACTACAGAAGAATCCCTGTCAAAGCTGGATAATCTAATAATACTCCATCAGGTTGAGATACTGAGGGAGCAACTGTTAATTAATATCAAAAGGGTGCAGACTGACCTCAGTTTGAAGAGCACACGATATGCAAGGAAAATTGATACCGTTATTGGTAATGTGAGAGACATGGAAATTATGGCAGAGACATGTTTTGATTGCCATCACTCTGAGGATGTGCAGGAAAGGCTGTCTGATTTGATTGATGAGATTGAAAAATATGCAAATTCGTTGAGCAGGGTATTGACCATAAGGGCGAACGTTGCCAGGTTAGAAATGGAACAGGAGAATGCGTTCAGGATAGGAGAAGGCCTTATCACAAAAGTCAATAATATGATAGCAGTAACAAACATTAATCTTGAGAAAAAAACTCAATCGGTTTTCAGTGAGATAGCCAAGACAAAAATCATACTATTCTTACTTGTGGCCCTTGGCCCCTTTTCGATTGCAGTTTTAGGCTTTCTTTTCATAAGAGGTTTTTCAAAGCCGGTTAGCGGGCTTTTGAAGGCAACACGGAGATTGAAAGGCGGCGATTTAGATTACAAGATAGAGGGTCTAAAAGATGAGTTCGGAGAAGTGGCTGCGTCCTTTAACGAGATGTCAGATTCGCTGAAGCAGAATATGCATAAAATCCAGGAGAGCGAGAAACGTTATCGGACACTGTTTGAAAGTGCCGGGGATGCCATTTTCATTCTTGAGGGTGAGGGAGAAGACAGCTGGAAGATTGTTTCTGCCAACCAGGCAGCAGCCGAAATGCATGGATATACAGTTGATGAGTTGTTGGGACTCAACCTGATAAAGGACCTTGACACCGCCGACGCCGCTGAAGATGCGCCAGAACGTTTCAAGCGCATATTAAACGGTGAGTGGATTAAAATAGATATTTCCCACCATAAGAAAGACGGCACCGAATTTCCTGTTGAAGCCAGTGCCGGATTGCTTGAATTTATGGATCATAAATATATCTTGGCCTTTGACAGAGATATCTCGGAACGAAAAAAAATGGAAAAAGCAATTCTTCAATCCAAGCTTGATTGGGAGGATACTTTTAATGCTATCACAGATATGATTACTATCCATGACAAGGACTTCAATATCATACGTGCCAACAGAGAAGCCCAAAAAATCCTTGGACTGCCTTTCCTGGAAACCACAAAGGCAAAGTGCTATGATTCTTACCACGGAAAAGACGGTCCGCCGGAATGGTGTCCCAGCTGCAAATGCCTTAAAACAGGAGTCCCCGCTTCTCATGAAATGTTTGAGCCCCATCTCGGTATATTTATCGAGATAAGGGCCATGCCCCGATTTGATAGTAATAACCAGTTGATAGGGTTGATCCATGTTATCAGAGATATAACCGAGCGCAAGCGGGTAGAGGAGAAATTGCATAGGGCAGAACAGATGAAAATAGTCGGTGAGTGGGCAGCAGGCCTGGCTCATGAGATAAAAAACCCGCTCGCAGGCATTAAGGTGTCCGTGGAAGTACTTGCTGATGAGCAGAAGTTCTCGGAAGAAGATAGAACCGTTATGTCAAAACTGATTGGCGAGATTAATCGAATTGATACATTGCTGAGGAGCCTCCTTAATTTTGCAAAGCCTCCTAAACCGGAGTTCACGTCAATAGATATGAATGATGTCCTTGATAAAACTATTACCTTTTCACTGAGACATCAATCTTTCTCATCTGATGACCCGGCAAAAATAAAAGTTTTGAAGGATTTTGATAAAGATATTCCTCAAACAACGGCTGACCCCATGCAGCTGCAGCAGGCATTCCTGAATCTGCTGCTCAATGCAATAGAGGCCTCTCAGGAGGGAGGGTCTGTAAGTGTTAAGACTTCCTATGATGCAGAGGCAAATGCTGTACGTGTAGACATATCCAATACGGGCAAAGGAATAGACAGAAAATTGATGGGTAAAATCTTCCAGCCGTTTTTTACGACCAAGCCAAAAGGAACCGGTTTGGGATTGGCCATTACGAAGCGGTTTGTCGAGCTGCAAGGTGGCGAATTATCTGTGGAGAACAGGACCGGTGGTGGGGCCATATTCAGCATAAGCCTCCCTGTTAAGCAGGTGAAAGTTGGTTGACAACATAGGTAGCAGGCAGAAAGTTTTTCTCTTGGATGATGATGAGCTTATTATCTCAATGCTCTCCAGGGTATTGAAGAAGGAGGGTTACGATGTGTGCCCCGAGACCCGGGCAGATGATGTAATCAATAAGATAAAATCCTATTCGCCGGATATAGTATTGTTGGATATATCACTCCCCGAAAAGAGCGGTTTAGATATACTCGAGGATCTGAAGAACGAAGAAGTAGATACACAGGTCGTAATGCTGACAGCGGATGATACTGCAGAGACCGCTGTTAAGGCAATGAAGCTCGGCTCAGCAGATTATATTACCAAACCGTTTAATTCGGAAGAGGTGAAGATTATAATTGAAAACGTCCTGGAAAAAGAGAGGCTCAGGCAGGAAGTCAACTACCTCAGAAGAGTCAGTTCTGAATTCTTTGAGAAGGACATAATTGGAGAATCCGGCGAAATAAAAGAAATTAAATCAAAGATCAAAAAATTGGCCCAGGCCCGGGTTTCATCTATCCTTATCACAGGAGAAAGCGGGACAGGCAAGGAAGTTGTAGCAAGATTCTGCCATAATTTAATGTATGGCACCGATACCTCGGGATATGCGCCATTTATCTCTATTAATTGTGCTGCCATGCCCGAGTCTCTTCTTGAGAGCGAACTCTTTGGTTATGAAAAGGGTGCATTTACAGATGCAAAATCTGATAAAAAAGGTCTGTTCGAGATGGCAAAGGGAGGAACAATACTACTTGATGAGATAGGTGACATGAAGCCGAGTCTCCAGGGCAAGTTATTGAGGGTGCTGGAGGAGAGGACAATACGGCGTATCGGAGGAAAAAATGAGTTCCTCATAGATGTAACTGTAATAGCCACCACTAATAGAAACCTCTCAGAAGCAGTGGACAAGGGTGAATTCCGAAAGGATTTATTCTTCAGGCTAAATACTTTCTATCTGCATATATTACCACTTAGGGAGAGAACAGAAGACATACCAGTGCTTGCCAGACATTTTCTGTCGCACTTTGCCGATAAATATAACAAAAGGACAATTAAGGGTTTTTCTCCCGAGGCTGAAAAAATCCTGATTTCCTACAGTTGGCCGGGCAATGTGAGGGAGATGAAGAATCTCGTGGAAAGATTTGTAGTGCTTGAGAGCACGGAAATAATACTGCCTGAACATATGCCAAAATGGATAGTTGGCCAATCGGAAACAGAAAATCAGCCTTCAAACAACAGATTTATCCTCCCCGAATCCGGGATATCCCTTGACGAAATGGAAAAAGACCTGATTCTTCAGGCACTTGAAAAGGCAAAAAACAATAAGACCTTTGCGGCAAAGCTCCTGAATATAACCTACGATACTCTCAGATACCAGTTAAAGAAATTCGATATAAAATAGACTCGTCGTAACAGGACCCAACCTTACTCCTGTTATGCCTGTATTAATGATTTCAACTTTCAGGTTTTATTTAACCAAAAACTGCAAATAACCACAGAGTTCCCCGTAAAATATTAAAAATATTTTTTAAATTTTTTCTCTGAGACCTTTGAGACCTCTGTGGCAAAAAAAGATTTTTTTTATTTGAATGAGTTTTTTATCTGTGTAAATCTGTGGCTAAGTAGTTTTAGATTTTTTTGACTTAGAAATTATCTCTGTGCTCTCTGCCCTGTACCAGACGGTACAGGGCACTGTGGTTTTCTAAATGCATTATTTGGTTGATGGTTTCTATAACAGGATTGACAGCTTTTGTGAGATACCCTCCCTCTACCCAGTGCACGTTTGACGAAGGCCTTAAGTAATGAGATATCAACTGGTTTTGGTAGAAACTGATTTGCTCCTTTATCTATTCTTCCCCTGATATCATCACTTATAAAACCTGCTGTCATGATTGCAATTCTTGTGTCAGGCGATATCTCATTTATCTTGTCCATTACATCCAGGCCGTTCAAATCAGGGAGCTTGATGTCGAGCAGGCATATGTCGTAGAAACGACTACCGATTTCTCTTATCGTATCTTTACCATTTTCAACGGCCTTAACCTCTCCATGAAAATCACAGAATTTTCTGAGGGCTTTCGACAGACCGGAACCGAAAAACTGGTTATCATCTGCTATCAGAATCTTTTTTACCATGATATACAGGACAGACTTCTTAACCTCAATCTATAAGCACCGTCAATGCAGGTTCTTAATTTAATTATAAGCAATTGATATACCACCAATGTCTGATTGTCCCCTTTTCTTAATCCCCTAGTATTTCCATAGAGAATACAGGCTTATATTTGAACAAAACAATCCGATACTTGGTGAAATTGCCAGGCCAAACTGGTGATTTCACCAGACAAGAAAATGTAGATAGGGTCACACATAAGTCTGGCCCTGCATTTATTTTGACAGCGGTGATGATAAGTGGTAAATTAATAATATACGTGTTTTCTTCCCTGCAACTTAATAAGTTTAATCACATGAGTCATGTAGCAAACCCTTTTATTGAATGGGGCAGGAAGTGGGAGTTTTCAATGGAAAGCAGGTGATACCTTTAGTTTGTGGTTTAAAAATCTTTATTATGGAGGGTAAAAGAAGATGAAAAAGATATTTTTTATGGTAATGATGGCATTAGCTGGCGGCGGGCTTGTGCCTATTCCGTGTCCGATTCCGTAGCTGGCGGCATCTCGTCTACGTGGACCGCCTGTAATTTGACTATTAGGGAGGACGGACTTTCAAAGAGGGCCGTCCTTCTTGCCCTTTTTTCCCTGCTGCCAAAATGAAGCG
>CAYFYW010000616.1:0-2024 GCA_964347425.1 uncultured Nitrospirales bacterium | reverse complement strand
GATATTTTTGTGTCTGGATTTATTTTAATGTCAAATGTTGAGACCTGACCCCTTTTTATTAGGGTTTTATCTCCAGAAAATCTTCTGCAATAGAAACATCACCGTTAAAGGCCTGTCTGCATTCATTCAAACTTTCAGTTTCAGGAACAGGCAAAGTATGAAGATGCGATAAAAGGAGCTTCTTTACCCCTGCTTTTTGAGCTACAAGACCGCACTCCTTCGGAGTCATGTGACCGCGGGCCTTCATGGATTCAGGAAAAGAACAGTCTGCAATCAGCAGGTCAGCGTCTCTTGATAGTTCGACGATCCCCCGGTCATAATCAGCGTCTCCGGTAATAACCACGGATTTGTTTCCATGTTCAAATCTGTAGGCAATGCTGTTTTCTGAGTGAATTGTCTTTGCCGTTAAAACCCGAAAAGGTGGATAATCCATTTTATCTCCAACGTCTATTATCTCAATTGAAAATGTCCTGGGTCTGCCTATGAGTGAAGAAATGTATTTTTTATAGAACTTTCCAAATTCTGCTGGTCCGACCAGGAGAAAATCTTTTTCTCTTCTGAATAAAGGCGTGGCAATAAGTGCGTGGACAAGGGGCATGATGCCAGCTATATGGTCTGGATGAGGATGGGTGATAAAAACAGCATCTATCTCCCTGTAACTCCTGCCAATCTTCTCAAGCTGTAAAATGGTTCCACTCCCGCAGTCAACAAGTATCTGCCTGCCTTCTGCATGGAGATAGTAGGCGGGCGAACTTCTCTTTAAAGACGGGACACACGTTCCACTTCCCAAAACGATCAGTTTCATATGCTGAAAATTATAACTTACCACATAACCAGACGCCAAGTTACTAAAAAAGAAAGCATGACCTTCCTGGACAGGATATACAAGATGAAACGGATATGTAATAAAATAAACAAGATAAAAAAATCTTGTTAATCCTGTCAAAAAAAGAAAATATCACCACTGTCCAAAACAATCATAAACAGGGAGTCTGGAATGAGGGCGAAGACAAATATGTGAAAACATATACTATCAGGTTAATGAACTACCCTCCAGCAGAGCTTCGAGGAATTTTTTTGATTAAAAGAACGACAGGATTTGTTACAGAGTTTTCAGGAAGTCTTTCTTTGATTGATTATTTTGTTAAAGCCTTGTTTTGAAAAATTCTTTGTATTTTAAAGGAGGGTCAATAATTTCCATACTTATGCTGTTTGTCAAGCCATGAGATTGTGTTTTATCTATATTGAACCTTTTTACCCTGCAAAGCAGGTTTAGTTTTTCTCCTGAAGGAAGTTGCAATTCCACCTCAAGAGATTCTCTATGATTGCAATTTACTACTTCCTCATCAGGAGTGTTTCTAATATATACACCATATTTGTAAAGATTTTCCATAACACCCGTATATTGATACCATTTTATGCCATTCTCTGAAAGATTTTCTATAAATCCTGTATAGCTTCTACCATTCGATCTGAGCCTTGTATATAAAATTGTAATTATTCTCCTGGAACGTCTTCTTTCCATTATTTTTAATCCCTGTTATACTATTCTTTATACACCATTGCCTGCTAATATATTTAGCATAATATAATTATTATGTCAAGTAATTAATCATTTTATCTAAAAATACTCATAAATCATCGCTACTGTCCAAAACAATATAAAAAAAGGCGGGCTTGCCCGCCAAATCGGTAAAGGCGGGATGGCAAAGAAACGCAATAACGGCACCTTTAAAAAAAGAGACTCTTCAGATACCTAAAAACGTCAAAACAGAATTTTTCTGACAACGAATTTCATCAAAATGAAGGATGTCATATGGTTAATCATGCCGACCTGTCCCGCTGCAGTGTGCGGGGTTTATTGTGTTTATGAGGCGTTCCGCCTTTATAGTATTACCGTTACAGTTTATAACTCATCTGCAAATAAATTTTCTCTCCTTTCTCTTCCTATGGTGGTATCGTGTCCATGACCAGAGAGAACGGTTGTCTCATCTGGTAATTCCAGCAGACGTCTGAATGATTCC
>CAYFYW010000615.1:0-2696 GCA_964347425.1 uncultured Nitrospirales bacterium | reverse complement strand
ATCTGTTTGCGTGGCTAGGTGTCCAACTATGAGAAGGGGCCGCTTGGCCCTCTTCACCATTGCAACGACGACCTCTGGCTTTAAGATGAGAAGTGCCTTCTTTGGACCTGCTATCTCGGCTGTTTGCCATGGGGCTGTCCTTGCACTCATTTCACTCACTCCTCTTTCTGATCATTCTGGGTAAGAGTGTTGGATCAGGGATCCTCCTCTCTTCCCACCCCTTTTCCTCCAGAATCTTGAATATCTCGTCTCTCATGGTGAGAGGGATGTCTGCTCTATTTCGGATGAAGAGATGTATATCGTCGGGCATAACCCCGTAGAAACGCTTATGAAAATCAATGTAGTGGTTTAATTTGATAGCACGCCCTCTACTGGTGTCATTAGGTCTTAAACAAAGCTTAGCCATCATCACAATAGCTTCTTCTTTTGTCTCGGCTGTGGTGAAGAGGTGTTCAGGGGTCGGACCTACATTGACTCTGTCGCCAGTTCTGGCGTCATACACATACCAGTTCTCCTCCTTGTCCTTTCTACCAAGAAGCATACGCCGATACTTGGCTCCATGAGGTCCTACGATCACAGGCACACCAAGCCTCCAAAAACCTGAGGCTATCGAGGCTGCTTTTTGAGACATGGCACCCCAAGCGAGGCCCACCGCGCCCACTCTGTTGAGTATGTAATCAGCGATCTCTTCATAGTTCGCCCGCAGATTCCTTTTAGCAAAGATGCTTGCAATTTTAATGGCGGCTCCAGCTATGTGAGAATTGGCAACACATGAACCTACATTGACGATTCCTCCAGCGTCAAAGGCTCCGGGATATTTCTCGTAGAGGGTTTTTCCCTCATCGTCCTTGACCATGGCTATGGACATAGCTGCACACCCTGAAGTGACAACTATAAATCTGCGTTTAGCGAACTCCTCGGCGATTTCAGCGACCACCTTTCCTCCGTGAGGATAATTGGCGCATCCAACGAGGGCAACTACTCCAGGAATTTCCCCAAGAACTATGGGACCGCCAACTTCTCTAATCTCAACGTCTGAGATTGCCCCCCGTCCGACGCGCATTTTGAACTTTTCCTCCCATAACTGTTCTTCCCCAGCTTTAATCATGAAGCTATGCAAAGGAAAGTCATTGGGGCAAGCGCTATCACAACGGGCACAGCCGACGCAATCCTCAAGGATATCTGATAACGGATTAAGATCTCCTTTAGCTGCGGCTTTTATAGCCTCAGGTATGGGTTGATTGTTTGGACAGGCTCGCATACACTCGTTGCATTCTGTACATTCTTGTGCAGCCGCGATGATCTCTTCTACTTGCGGTATAACCTTGAATTTCTTTCTTTTTGGGGCCACATACATCACGGTTTCAACCGCAACTTCTCCGATCTTATCAGGGTCTAAAATGAGTGCACCAGAGACTTTTCCGGTTACGAGATCGGATATTGTTTCTTTTGATGAGCTTTTAGTTCGATTTTCAAGTCCCAGACAGTTCTTTGAGCTTGAGGCGATTACTGGCGCTTTGACTTTTTGAGCTTCGATTAGCGTGTCTGCACGGATACACTGCTCGTCCACCACAATTAGATCAGCTAATCCGCTTCTTATGTATCGAAGTTGCCAAGATATGGGGCCAACTATCTTGGCCAAGGAGCTGTATCTGGTAATGTCGTGGGCTGTGCAGCATATTCCAACAACCTCAATTTTACCCTGCAGTCCTTTGTCGTTTAGATAGTCAATTATCCCAGTAGAAGAGGGTACGTTGTGACCGATGACTAAAATCGTGGGTTTAGATACGTCGGCTATTCCGAAGCCTAAATCAGCTAGAGGCGCCTCTGGATCAGCCTTTGGAAAGCCAAGAACTGAAACCTGTGCTAGATCCGCTATTTCCAAGCCAACCTGATCCACCATTCCTGCATGGAAAACTTTTGACTCAAAATCTAGGTTGCTCCCTTCCTGCCCGGTGTGAGTCGCGGAAAGGAGATGGGTGACCTGTTCCTCGCAGTAGTTGAGAGCGTCTTCTAAATCTTTAAGAGTCTTAGGTCTTATGCCGCAAACTAAACGTGTCACAGGGGCTTCCACTTCTATGTTAAGACCTCCAACATCGAGTGGGCTGTTTCGACCATATTTCTCTATGAGGTGTTCTATTAGGTGTCGAGCATGTGCGACGTGGGTTGCAGCGCCGATGCAGCAGGCTAAGAGGACTATACGAGACTGTTGGGCTGCCATATCGAGTCCACAGGCTCCTCGTTTATCTCCTGTGAGGTCGCATTTTCCGAAGGTACATAGACAGCAGACATCACAGTAGGGCATGTAGAAAGGTTTGTAACGCCGCAGAATTTTGAAGTCCCAGTCCCTTAGATCGGTTATTGAGGGGTAAGGTGTTAGGCCTACCGGTTCAGTCCACGTTTCATCATATATTCTGCCAACGGATATCTCGAGGTTTTTGAAAACGCCGAGGTCTGTTTTTAGTTCTTTCAATTTAAGATTCAGGTCTTTTTTTGACAGAAACCTTTCCCCCGTCAAGGTATACGTACTTTAAATTACAAATATTCGGCTCTCTTACTGTTGAGTCCACATTTATGTGTTTCTAAATTGTCCTACCCCGGAACCTATATTGTGGAGACAAAAGATACTCAAGATAGAACTATAATCATCTACCCGTTTTCATGACGGAATCTGTGTTCTAACCGCTTCATTTCAT
>CAYFYW010000614.1:0-3167 GCA_964347425.1 uncultured Nitrospirales bacterium | reverse complement strand
TTTTATATTCAACGGATTTTTCTGGATGCACATGAATCAGATATCGCAGAGATTCTGAATATTGTCGTAGCAGAAAATGAAGATGCAACCGTTGGATCATACCCTGTTGTCAATAATCCCGAATACGGGGTCGTCGTTACAGTTGAATCCAAATCAGAAGAATCTTTAAATAAGACATTAGATGATTTGATGGAGAGGTTACCTGAAGATATAATTGTCAGGATTGAATAATGAAAGTAGAGAGCCCCGTTAGAAATTATAGATTTCTATTCTACGGCGCAAGTAGAGAGATTGTGGATGTTTTATGGATGATTTTAGAGTTGCCTACTAGATTTATAAAGTGTATAAAAAATCGTAACTACTCAGCACCAGGACGTAAACAGATTCTACGCATTCACCCTGTTAGATGTTTGCTGTCTAACGGGGCAAGGCTAGACACTGCCGTCTCCTGATGCGACGGTAAAAAAATGAAAGGGGGAAGTGCAATGAAGAGAAGGAAGATATTTATTGCTGTTCTGGGCACAGTCTTTCTGGCGTCTTTTTATGGAAGTATATTGGGTGAAATGAAATCCGGAGGAGTTACCCTGAGTCCACAATTTGGGAGGTATATGTTCGATGAAAGCGAGGATGTGGAAAACGGGCCTATCTCCGGCGTGGGATTAGGATATAATTTTACTGAGCATTTGGGTATCGAAGGGACCTTTAATTATATCGAAACAGAATCAGAGCATATTGTTACCGGCAAAGATTTAGAAGGACTAGCGTATCGCCTGGACGGACTTTATCATTTTATGCCCCGGAGCCAATTTGTGCCTTACCTCAGGATAGGCGGAGGTATCCTTAAACTTGATAAACACGATGGGGGCAGCGATAACGACGCCTTTTTTAATTATGGAATCGGATTTGATTTCTTCCTCACAAAAGCCATGGCTCTTCGCGGCGATGTGCGCCATATTATTGCCACTGATGATTCAGAAGCTAACTTCGCATACGTGGTTGGGTTGACCGTGCAGTTAGGCGGAAAGGCCGAAGAAATGGTCCCGGTGCCTTCACAGCCGGTGGACAGCGACGGTGACGGTGTTTATGATGACGTGGACAGATGTCCGGGCACGCCGGCGGGTCTCCCGGTAGACAGTGAAGGGTGTTCCCTGGATAACGATGGCGATGGTGTCAATGACAGCATAGACAGATGTCCCGGTACCCCGGTGGGTGCGATAGTGGACAGGTTTGGTTGTCCGGTAGATAGTGACCGTGACGGAGTTTCAGATTATCTGGACAGATGTCCGGGTACGCCGGAGGGGATAGAGGTCGATATTAGAGGGTGTCCTGCTCCAGTTGAGGAAAAGGTGTCTATTGAGCTGGAAGTCCAATTTGATATTAACAAGGCAGAAATCAAATCCATTTATCATGAACATCTGCAGAAGGTCGCAAATTTTATGAAGGCCTACCCTGATACTGAGGCTGTCATTGAAGGTCATACCGACAGCATCGGGTCAGACCGGTATAACCTTAAACTCTCTGAGAAAAGGGCCAAAAATGTCAGGAAGTACATTATAGATAATTATGGTATCGAACACTGGCGTATTCATGCAAAGGGATATGGTGAATCCAGACCCATTGCAGACAACAGGACAGAGGAAGGAAGGCAGAGAAACCGCCGCGTTGTCGCGGTTATCTCGACTATTGTTGTAAAATAGTCATTGAGAAGACAGCTGTTTTGGAAGCAGGGGTCAGACACTGGTCCCTGTTTTTTTTGCCGAATTTCGTACAACTCTTATTTATTATAGAATGATACGTAAACCATGGTAGATATCAGAAAGAAAGTAAGAGACTTTTTTATAAGCGGTATCTGGGAAGTAGATACCAGTGATCTCAACAAATACAGGTTATTTATGATCAAGTCCGCAAGGCTGTTTTATGTTGGCATACGCGAATTTACAGAGGGTCATCTTACCCTCAGGGCTATGAGTCTTGTCTATACAACACTTCTGTCATTGGTTCCTCTGCTGGCTATTAGTATCTCTGTGCTTAAGGCTTTTGGTGTTCATAATCAGGTGGTTGAGCCCTTTCTCTTGAAATTTCTTGCTCCCCTCGGGTCAAGAGGAGAAGAAATAACTTTTAAGATTGTCGGGTTTGTGGAGAATATGAAAATTGGCGTTCTTGGCTCTTTTGGACTTGCGTTGCTAATTTATACGTTTGTATCAGTTATCCAGAAAATTGAACGAGCCTTTAATTTCATATGGAGTATAAAGAAGATGAGAAGCCTCTCAAGAAAATTCAGCGATTACATAAGTGTAATCCTCATAGGCCCTGTTCTTATATTTGCCACTATGGGTGTTACTGCCTCTGTAATGAGCACTACCATTGTAAATCGGATTACATCAATTGAACCTTTTGGGTCATTTTTTTATCTTGCTGCTGAGCTTTTTCCTTATGTTAGTGTGTGTGCGTTATTTACGTTTCTCTACATCTTTGTCCCGAATACAAAGGTAAAATTCAAGTCCGCACTTGTCGGCGGTATATTCGCTGGAATACTGTGGGAAACTACAGGTTGGATATTTGCCTCTTTTGTTGTATCGTCGACAAAATATGCAGCGATCTATTCCGGCTTTGCCATACTAATATTGTTCATGATATGGCTATACTTAAGCTGGCTTATTCTACTGGTAGGAGCCCAGGTCGCATTTTACCATCAGTATCCTCAATTTCTCTCAGCAAGAAAAGAAGTGTTCCGTTTGAGCAACAGGCTCAGAGAAAAACTTGCATTGTTAATCATGTTCTTTATTGGCTATGACTATTATCATAATAAACAGCCGTGGACACTTAATTCTATGGTTGACCATCTGGGGCTTCCGGTGGAACCAATCCAAGATGTGCTCATATTATTAGAGAAGAATAAATTAATCCTTGAGACCCATGATGAACCTCCGGCATACATTCCGGCAAGGGATATCGAAACAATAACCTTAAGAGAACTTCTCAGTTCTGTTACAGAGACTGAAAAAGAAGCTGAATCGATTGAAAGGGGGGTAGTCTCTACACGTGAGGTTGACAGAATTGTAAAGAGCCTGGATGATGCTGTCAGTGATACGCTTGGAAAAGAGACTTTAAAAGACCTTGTGCTTTCCACCAAGGAGAGCAGCTAAGGAATTATAGGAGGTAGGTAA
>CAYFYW010000613.1:0-3914 GCA_964347425.1 uncultured Nitrospirales bacterium | reverse complement strand
GCGTGTAATCTGTGTTGTGTCTTTTGCTGGGTGTGCGAAGAGGGACAAGATGTACAGGGCAAGCCGTACGGGCATGGATACCTTCTGTACAATAACGGTGGTCAGTCCCTCAGAAGAAAGGGCCAGAGAAGCAATAGAAGCGGGATATGCCAAAATAAAGAGACTTGAACAACTCTTAAACTACTTTTCTACGGCAAGTGAGATTACAGCAATTAACAAAGCTGCCGGATATATTCCGGTCAGGGTCAGCAGAGAAACTCTGGAAATCATTCAGAAAGCAGTTAAAATTTCAGATTATACACAAGGGGCATTTGATCCCACAATTGGCCCCTTGATAAGGCTCTGGGGATTTTCCAGACAGAACCCCGCTTCTTCTGTACCTTCCGAAGATGACATCAAAGATGCACTCGGTCTTGTTGATTATAAGAAAATAAAGATAAACACCTCCGCCTCTGAAGTATTTTTAGAAAAGAAAGGCATGGAAATTGATCTTGGAGGAATTGCAAAAGGTTATGCTGCTGACGTGGCAATTGAGGTGTTAAAGGGAAAGGATATAAAGGCGGCTCTTGTAGCCATTGCAGGAGATATAAAAGGTTTTGGTTTGAAACCTGATCAGAGACCCTGGAAAGTCGGGATCCAGAGTCCCCGGTCAGTGGATAATGGTCCTACCTCACCCTCATCGGAATCGAGTCGATTCGACTCTGCTAAAGGGGCGTTGTGGGGATTTTCAGAAGAGGAGATATTTGCGAGCCTGTATCTTGAAGACAAAGCCATATCAACATCCGGAGATTATCAGAGGTTTTTCATAAAACAGGGAAAACGCTACCACCACATCCTTGACCCGAGAATAGGTTATTCAGCATCTGACGTTATAAGTGTGTCTGTAATAGCACCTGATGGTTTTATGGCCGACGGCCTTTCTACCGGGGTTTTTGTTATCGGACGAGAAAAAGGAATAGAACTGCTTGAATCAATGGGTCTTGAAGGAGTTATAGTCGACGCCGACAGAAAAATATTCCTCACAAAGAACCTGAGAGGGAAAATAGATATTGAAAAAATTCTTCCACCTCTTCCCTAGTTAAGATTTGGTTGTGCCAGCATTACAACCCCTGCGACCCTTATATTCTATGGTTTAAGAACGGGCATGACCTTTACCCTTATAAGGGTTTTTGTTGGAAGTCTCTTTAAAGGAATCAAAAGAGGACAAGAGAGCCGTAATTTGAGGTTGCCGAAACCACCCTTCCTTAGGTATACTTCAAATTTGGTATTCAATATTTACTGCCCGGGATTTTCTTTTACTTTAATTAAGGGGGAGGAATGCCTCTTTTTGGTGAACTCTTTGTCAGTGAACTGTCAAAAAAACCGGTACTCGACCCGAAAGGTGAGGAACTCGGCAGGGTTAGAGATTTTATTGTGATTAAAGGGGACCCGCTGCCCAGGGTATCGGCGCTTATTTTAGATAAAAAAAAGACCTCTTTCAGTTTAGGTTGGGAATATATAGGGATTTTCAATAAGCGGATTATTTCCTCCAGGGTTTATGCTTCAAAAGTTAAATCTTATGAATTCCCTGAAGATGACCTCCTTATCGTAAGAGATATCCTTGACAAACAGATAGTGGATGCGAATGGCGCCAAGGTTGTGAGGGTAAATGATGTAAAGCTTGAGGGTATGAAGAATAACGCATACCTGGGTGCTGTAGATGTTGGTGCAAGGGGTATACTGAGACGGTTAGGAATAGAGCGAAGAGGTGAAAACCTTTACAGGGTTTTTGGTAAGTCCCTTTCTCATAACCTTATCCGTTGGAATTACATCCAGCCTCTGGAACCAAGGCTTACAACCATATCCCTCACGGTCCCTCGTCAGATGGTATCTGCCCTTCACCCTGCTGATATTGCTGATCTCATTAGTAAAGTCTCTCATGAAGAAGGGGTCGCTCTCTTTGAAGGACTTGATCCCAATGTAGCTGCCGAGTCACTTCATGAGCTTGAACCCGAATTTAAAAAGGCAATCATAGACAGCCTTGATAAGGGATTTGCAACCGATATCGTCGAAAGGATGCCCCCTGATGAGGCGGCAGACCTGCTCGGAGAGCTTTCTTCAGAAAAAGCTAAAGAACTGCTCGAATCCATAGAGAAGGGAGAGTCTCAGGAGATTCAGGAGCTGTTAGTACATGAGGAAGATACCGCCGGCGGACTTATGACAAATGAATTCATATCTTATGAACCAGAATTGAAGGTGATAGAGGCAATCGAGAAATTCAAGATGGATGCTTATAATGTAGAAACCGTTTACTATATATATATTATTAATGAGGAAAAGAAACTTACCGGTGTAACCTCTTTGAGAGACATGCTTCTTGCCTCTCCAGACGAAACTTTATCGGAGATCATGGAAAAAAAACTAAAAACAGTCACACCTGATACAGACCAGCATGTTGTTGCAGAAATTATATCCAAATATAATCTGCTTGCTCTTCCAGTGATAGATGCAAAGGGGGGTCTCCTCGGTATTGTAACGATTGATGACATCATGGATATCCTTCTGCCCCCCCTGTCGAGAAAAAAGAGGAGGAAGGTATGAGCCGTCAGAGTCTCGTTCCGAGCTGGAAGAGTGTCCTTGTTTTTCTGTCCATAATTGGCCCCGGTATTATAACCGCTTCCATCGACAATGACGCATCTGGTATTACCACCTACTCGGTTGCAGGAGCACGTTACGGCTATGTCCTATTGTGGACATTAATCCCGACAACAATCGCTCTCATAGTTATTCAGGAGATGGTGGCACGCATGGGTATTGTGACGGGCAAGGGCCTTTCAGATCTTATCAGGGAAAATTATGGTGTCAAGATAACATTTTATATGATGTTAATCCTGTTAGTGGCGAATTTTGGTACTACCACTGCGGAATTCGCCGGCTGGGCAGCGAGCATGGAGATATTCGGTTTGAGTAAATACTTAATGGTCCCTTTCGGTGCTTTTGTTATCTGGCTTCTGGTCACGAGGGGAAGTTATAGAGTGGTGGAAATATTCTTACTGGCAGCATGTCTGCTTTATTTCGGCTATGTGATTTCAGGTTTTATGGCAGCGCCAAAATGGGGCGCGGTCATGCAAAGGACATTTATCCCAAGGGTAAAGTGGGAGCCCGAATTTATCATGCTGACCATAGCAATAGTAGGTACAACCGTGACGCCCTGGATGCAGTTCTACCTGCAGTCTTCAATTGCTGAAAAAGGAATAAAAAAGGAAAACTATAAGTTTTCAAAAGTCGATGTTGTTGCTGGTTGCCTTATTACGAATATCATTGCTTTCTTTATAATAGTCACCTGTGCCACAACGCTCTTCCAGAACGGTATAAGGATAAATGAAGCTCAAGAAGCAGCCCTGGCACTGAGGCCTTTTGCCGGAAAGCATGCGTCAACCCTGTTTGCTTTGAGCCTTGCAAATGCATCCATACTTGGGGCCATTATTGTTCCACTTGCAACGGCGTACTACATCTGCGAGGCCATGGGGTGGGAGGCAGGGGTTAACAAGAGTTTTAAGGAAGCCCCCCAGTTTATGTGGATTTACACTGCCCTTATCGTTGTTTCAGCCTTATTGGTTTTGATTCCCGGAGCTCCATTGATCCTGTTAATGGTTCTGTCATCGTTATTGAACGGCATATTGCTCCCGTTTGTTCTTGTCTTTGCCATATCTCTTGTTAATGACAGGAAGATTATGGGAGAATATACTAATTCAAAAGGTTACAACTATGTATCATGGGGAACAGTGAGTGTCTTAGTAACCCTTACGACAACGCTTTTGATTATGGTTATAACACGTACCATTTAATTAAAATAAAAGATTGTTTTATTGATTACACACCTGCCTGCGCAGGCAGGGATTTTGTAAGACGATTACACCGATGAATGCGTAATT
>CAYFYW010000612.1:0-2544 GCA_964347425.1 uncultured Nitrospirales bacterium | reverse complement strand
CATGCTTTCGGCAGAAAACAACTTTTATGCTTTGCGCTATTCTCCTGACCTTAACAGAACAGGCGAATGGCAGAAGTGGACAATAGAAGTATCTGGTCCGGGAGTGATAAATGTTTATGTAAATAATGAGTTGAAGACTATTAGTGATAGTGTGAAAAAGTATTTTTCCAAAGGATTTACCGAGGTTTGTTTTAGAGGCGATGACTCTGTTGGACCGGAAGAGTTTCATTTTGACGAGGTAACTGTTGAGGTCTCTGGAGAGGCTCAGACTGATCCCCATGAATTTCCAGAGCCGCGTGCTATAACCAACGTTCTTCATGACCCCAATTTTTTCCCGATAGCCGTTTGGGCACAGCTGCTTAATTTTACGGATTACTTCAAGGCGCTGGGAGTAAATATATTCATTGGAGAAGTTGGAAAAGGGGTTACCCAGAAAGAATTCCTTGATGGTTTATATTCTAAAGGTCTTTATGGAATTGTTCTTCCAGGTAAAATTGATGAAGTTGACCCTCAGATAATTTCTCAGATAAAAAATCATCCAGCTTTGCTGGGCTGGAGGAATAGAGATGAACCCGATGTTAAATCGAAAGTTAAATCGGGGCTGAAAAGCAATCCTTGGGAAATAAAAGAGCTTTATAATAAAATTGGCGCTCTGGATCGGGAGCATTCGGTGTATTTGAATTTTGGTGCCGGGGTGGGCGATCCGACAAGAAGGCACGCGCAAACCACAGATTATTATAAATATTGCGAAGGGGCGGATATAATTTCTTATGATATCTATCCGGTTGCAACTTACCCCAACGGAGAGAAACTGTTATATTCTGTCGCTGATGGTATAGATAGATTGAAGAACTGGAGTAATAATAAAAAGCCTATATGGATATGGCTTGAAGCAAGCGATATACGTCGCAGTAATCGTTGTGTTACACCCCAACAGATGAGAGCGGAGGTGTGGATGGCAATTATTCACGGAGCAGATGGTATCGGTTGGTTTCCTGCTGCGTTTGATCCCTTTTTCTGGAACGTTATTCCACCTGAACTTGAAGTAGAAATGAAGAATATTGCCCAGACGATTCAGGCCCTTGCACCGGTGATAAACTCTTCAGAAAGAGATGATGTTCAGGTAAGGATGTTAACCCAGGGCAGAATTGATGTTACCTCGAGGATTGATGGCAATAAGCTGTGTTTCTTTACGGTGAATATGATGAATAAAGAAGCCGATGCTGAATTTACGTTACCGGCGCAGTATTCTAATTCAAAATTTAAGGTGATTAATGAGGATAGGACAATTGAGATATCTCAAGGAGTCTTTATCGAACATTTTGCACCTTATCAAGTGCATCTGTATGAGAAGATTAGTGGGCGCTAGTGTATGGCGATGTCTCAGGAGATGGGAGTATCCCTGCTTATGATACCTCCTTAGCTGCCTGTCGAAATCGCCGTTTTTGAGGATTTCAGAGGGCAGTGTTCGTGTCCAACCCAGCCCATTCTTTCTTTATGGGGCGGCAATCGGCCACTTCGATTTAGATTGAGCGCCTGTCCGCATGATGGTGAGGAGAAAAAGGAGTTGTTGAACATGACCGCAGCATTCATTAGAATCAAGAAAAGGCGCTGACACGCAGCAAATAGCGCGGGAATTATCAAGAACTTGTTTGAAGATTTTTTCGGCGATGACTTGCCAAGGCGCTGGGAAGAGGTTTAGAAAAGAGGCGAAATGATAGACAGTGGAAAAATGACTCGGCGAGGATTTTTGCAAAAGACAGTTTGCTGTTCCGCGGTCCTAATGAGCAGGTCATTGGCTGCTTCAGCTTCCCGGCGCCGTCCGAATGTTATACTCATCATGACCGACAACCATGGCCCCTGGACCCTGGGCTGTTATGGAAATCCCGACATCAGGACACCGAACATCGACCGCCTTGCAGAAGAAGGAATCCGTTTTACCGAGGCTTTCAGCTCCAATGCAGTTTGCTCGCCGACGCGCGCGACGTATCTCACAGGCCTGATACCCTCCCAGCATGGAGTTCATTGTTATTTGAGTCGTGACCAAGCTCAAATGGGGCCCAATGCTTATAGCACAATAGAAGAGTTCCGCACCCTGCCGGAAATCCTGGCCAAAGCTGGATACACCTGTGGACTGGTCGGCAAGTGGCATCTCGGTAAAAACATGCAGCCGCAGGAGGGATTCAGCTATTGGATTACCATGCCGCACGGTGGCACGAACACTTTCTACGATGCGCAAGTCATCGAAAACGGTAAGGTACGCATGGAGCCTCGCTATTTGACCGACCTCTGGACAAGTCATGGAGTGAGGTTTATCGAACAGAACAGAAACCGTCCGTTCTTTTTGTTCCTGTCGTACAATGGGCCAGACGGCCTCGGTCGCTCCCTCACTCGCCCCGCTCGTAACCGTCATGCCGCCTATTACGCTGATAAGCAATTGCCATCATTTCCCCGCGGGCCGATGCACCCCTGGCTTCACAACAACAAACAATACATCAACAACCTCCATGCCATACGCAGGTACGCCTGCGAGCTGAGCGCTAT
>CAYFYW010000611.1:0-4512 GCA_964347425.1 uncultured Nitrospirales bacterium | reverse complement strand
GTAAGCAGGGGTCCTCTGTAGTCCCTTTGGTATCCGATTCTTTCAGGAATTCTCGAAAGCCATACAACGAAGGCAGCGTCAAAGGCATTCTGCAGTAATATTGCTGTATCAAACCTTCCTGCCTTTAATTTCCTGGCCAGCTTAAACTTTCCGGCAATAGTGCTGAATCTGTCCTCATAGAGGATAATCTCATTGATATCCGGATTTTTTTTAAAGATGTCAGCGACCCAGGGTTTTACCAGAAGGCTTATGTGTGCGTCAGGAAAAGCTTCACGCACAGTCTTTATGGCGGGCGTTGTCAGGACTGCATCGCCTACCCAGTTTACCCCCCGGATGAGAATTTTCTTGTATCTTTTTATCATAATCTGATTCCATGCTTTGTTTTTTGGTTGACCCAAATAATGCAGATATTGTTCAAAAGTTTGCATTCCTTTCAGAAATGCGAATGTAAGTAAGGAAAAATATTCTTAATATTCGCTCTGCTTAGAGCGGAGCTATGCATTCTGTTTAAATACTCTAGTTTGTTATATCCACTAAAATATACCGTAATACCACCATTCAAACACTAGGGTGTCGAAAAATAAACTTAGCTGGTTCGCATCAATGTAAGGAAATTCTTATTCGTTAAATACCTATACTTCAAAGTATAGCAAGCATTCATTCACAACACCTGCATTATTCTAATCGCATTTTCTGGGTTGAACTATTCAGAAATTGGTAACCGGCAGAAATCAAAATGTCCGCCATAACAGACCTCGGCGAGACGGGCAAAATGACAGATGAAAAGTCAAAAGTGAACAGGGGAGCGACCGGGCCGATAGATCTTCTACAAGGGGACACTTTCCTCTTTTTGGCCTGTTTTATTAGTAATCCGGCAGCGTTCGGAGATCTCAGGTTTCATTGTTTTCTTTTTTCTTTTTTTCTTCCTCTTCTTCTTCTTTTTCTTTCTTTTCCTTCAGGGCCTTGGCCAGTTCTTGCAGTTTCTGGGAGACCATGAAGTTCAAAGTTCCTTCCGGATAATTTCCGTCAGGCTGCAATTCTCCGGGGGGCATACCTGTGAGGGTCTCAATGCCGTCCTCTATAGAGTCAATAGCATAGATGTGAAATTTCCCATCTGTAACTGCGTCAATGATCTCTCTTTTGAGCATAAGGTTTATCATGTTTTTGGCGGGGACGATTACGCCGTGCTTCCCGTCAAGATTGTCGAGCTTACATACCTCAAAAAATCCTTCTATCTTTTCATTGATTCCGCCGATGGGCTGAACCTCTCCGTGCTGATTCATTGAACCGGTAATCGCAAAACTCTGTTTAATCGGAACGCCGGAAATGCTGCTCAGCAATGCATAAATTTCAGCACAGGTGGCGCTGTCGCCTTCTACCCAGCCGTATAGTTGTTCAAATGTAAGGGATGCTGTAAGGCTGAGAGGGCTTTTTCTGGCATATTTTTCTCCTAAATAGGCACTGAGTATCAATATTGCTTTTTCATGAATTTTTCCGCTTAACTTTGTCTCCCTTTCTATATTTACGATGCCGGCTTTTCCAGCGTATGTCCTGGCAGTAATCCTTGAAGGGATACCGAACCTGTAATCCCCGAGATCAATGACCGAAAGACCGTTAATCTGTCCTACGACAGAGCCTTCAGTGTCCATAAGTATTACGCCGTCTTTGATTGCTTCATGTATTTTTTTCTCCACCTTATTGCACCGGTAGATTTTCTCTTCCAGTGCTTTTTCTACATGCCCGGGTTTTACAGTGCTGCTGTTCTCAGATTTTGCCCAGTAGTCAGCTTCCCGCAGGAGGTCAGCTATCTCGCTGAATTTTGCCGAAAGTTTTTTCTGGTGTTCGGCAAGTCTTGAGCCGTATTCAACAATTTTTGCTACCGCGTCCCGTTCAAAGGGCTGTAATTCTTTTTCAATACATTTTGTACGCACAAAACCAGCGTATTTAACAAGTGACTCTCTATTTCTGTCCATCCGGTACTCAAAATCAGCTTTTATCTTAAAGAGTTCTCTGTATTCTTCATCAAGGTTGTAGAGCAGGTAATAAAGTCGCGGATTGCCGACGAGTACGACCTTTACATCAAATGGTATAGCCTGCGGCCTCAGGGTTATAGAAGAAACAAGGCGATACTGCTCCCATACATCTTCTATCTTTATCTCTTTATCCTTGATTGTCCTTTTCAACGCATCGTAGACAAATATGTTTTTTAATATATCGATTGCATTAACAACCAGGTATCCACCATTTGCTTTGTGGAGGGAACCGGCCTTTATCATGTTGAAGTCAGTAACTGCCATGCCGTATTGAAGTTTGTGTTCGATCCTTCCAAAAAGGTTGTAGTAGGTGGGGTTGCTTTCGATGACAACAGGTGCCCCTTTTGTATCGCGGTTGTTAATAAGGACATTCACAGAGTATCTGACGAAGGAAGGTTCCGCCTTAAGAGGTTTTATAAAGGGAAGGGTCGATGGCTGTTCCTCCTGCACTTTGAAATCATCTATGTGGTCAAGAATGTCCTCTCTTACATTATCTAAATAATTCAGGATTTCGGTAAACTCTTTGTATATAAATTTAATCTCATCAATCAGGTGTCCGAGAGATGAAAGCACAGCCTGTCGTTCAAGCTGTACAACCTTTTCTTTGAGCTTTTTCTCCTCTTCTCTGACCGTCCTCACGGCATCATCAAGCTTCTCCTGGAGCTGCTTGCCTATTTCCTCTATTTTTCCCCTTACCTTGGGTTCCAGATTTTCATATTCTTCCTCGCTTAAGGTCTCGCCTGTCTTCTTAACGGGAACGAGGGCAAGACCGCTGACACTTTTTCTGAGAGAAAAATCTTTTTCTTTTACTTCCTTCTCAAGCTCGGCAAAAAGTGTCTTCTGTTTCTGCTGGAATTGCTCGAAAATTCTGGTTCTCTGTTTTTCATATTCCTTGGACTCGAAGATTTTTGGTATTTCCTGACGCAGGACATTTATCAATTCATCCATGTTTTTCTGGAACGTCAGTCCCCTGCCGGGAGGCAGGCTGAGCGCCTGGGGCACATCGGGATTATTAAAATTGTAGACGTAACACCAATCATTCGGCACGGTCTCATCATTGGCTTTCTCGTCTAAAATCGTTTTGATCGTGGTCATCTTACCTGTACCGCTTTCACCGAGGATGTAAATATTAAACCCCGGGCTGTCAATTCCCAGGCCAAAATCGAGTGCCCTCAGTGCCCTTGCCTGTCCGATAGTTTCTTTAAGAGGCGTGATTTCATCGGTCGTTTTAAACGGAAGGTCAGAGGGGTCACAGCAATAATAGAGTTCGTCTTTCGTAACTTTTTTCAGCATGAATAAACCTCCAAAAATACAGTTGAAAATTGAAAGCGAAAAGTTAAAAGTTTATGAAGTAAAAGATTTATTTAAAACTCTCAACTCTTTTTTAATAGTGACATTATAGCCACGATATATCTTCTTGACAAGGTTTTTTTGAATCCCCTTCATTGAGAATGTCCTTTTTAAATTGAATTTTCTTCAGCTGCGCGGGTGATGTTCCCTGTGTACTTTTTTCAGGCGATCAGGCGTAACTTTGGTATATATCTGTGTAGTTGATATATCTGAATGGCCGAGCATTTTCTGAAGTGCCCTCAGGTCTGCACCGCCGTCAAGGAGATGGCTTGCAAAACAATGTCTGAGCGTATGAGGAGAGACCTTTACCGGTAATCCTGTGGAATATGATTTTATTAACTGCCATAATCGCTGCCTTGTCAAGGGTTTCCCTCCTTTTGCAAGAAAGATATTGCGCGAAGTTTTATTCTTGAGAAGCCGGGGCCTTAATTCTTCCATGTATTTTCTTAATGATTTCATTGCCCGATCATTGAATGGAACCACTCTCTCCTTGGAGCCTTTTCCCATAACCGTTATAAAACCAGCCTCAAAATTAATATCGTTTACAGTCAGGTTGATTATTTCGCTTGCCCTTAAGCCTGAGGAATAGATGAGTTCGAGAATTGACTTATCCCGCAGTGACAGCTTATCCCCTTTCGGTTTTTCCAAGAGAGAGAGAACCTCGTCAATTCCCAGGATCTTTGGCAGATGTTTCCATCCCGTTGGGGTGCCGAGATTTTCCAGGGGGTCTTCTTCTCTTATTCCTTCAAAGAGCATGAATCTGCAAAGTCCTCTCAGCGAAGAGATGTTCCGGGCTATTGTTGGTGTCTGATTGCCGGAATCCCGGAGGTGATTTAAATATGAGATGACATCACTTCTGGTAAAAGAAGTTGTGTCCTTGTCGAGGGATAAAAGATATTTTTTAAATTTCTCAAGGTCATTTTTATATGCGCCGACTGTATTGGCTGACAACCCTTTCTCTACCGTCAGGTAATGGAGAAATCTCTTTAGCAGATCAATCATTTATTTAAGGATACATGATAAAAATACTTGATGCAATACAAAACAAAATTCCTCTTTCCCGTTACAGAATGTGATATCCCATCTCGTACCTGTCAAAAATATAGTATTTATGGAAGCTGAACACCTC
>CAYFYW010000610.1:0-2312 GCA_964347425.1 uncultured Nitrospirales bacterium | reverse complement strand
GCTTACAAAACCTGTACCGGTAAAAAAAGACACCCTGAAACAGCATCATGTTTATTACTACCTGAATCTGTTAAAAGAGTCTTTAAATATATTACCTGAAAATATAGAACCCTTATTTTATCTTAATGAAGAAGAAATCAATCATGCAAGGAACTTACTTAATTCGTCACTCGTCACTCGCTCGCCTCGCGAAGCGGGTCACTCGTCACTCGTAATTGGTATAAATCCCGGGGCAACGTACGGCTCTGCAAAAAGATGGATGCCTGAAAGGTTTGCCGTATTAATCCATAGAATAATTAATGAGTTACATGGAAGGATTGTGCTGTTTGGCAGCGAGTCAGAAACTGAAATCGCACAGGAAATCATTTCTCGGTTCCCACTTCCCGGTTCACACATATTGAATATGTCTGGCAGGACTAATCTGAGGGAGCTTGCCGCACTAATTTCTGAATGTGACGTTTTTATTACAAATGATTCAGGGCCCATGCACATAGCCTCTGCGCTTCTGGTGCCAGTTGTGGCTATATTCGGCTCGACAGAAAGCTCAGCGACAGGTCCTCTCGGAGAGGGACATGTCATCGTCAAAAAAGATATTTCCTGTTCACCATGCCTGGAGAGGGAATGTCCAGAGGGGCACCTGAAATGCATGACAGAAATTACAACTGAAGATGTTTTCGGTGCACTGGAGAAAGCCCTTCCAAAAGAAAAAGCGGTTTTCCTGGACAGGGATGGAACCCTTAATGAGGACGTCGGCTATTTAAGTAATTTCAAGGATTTGAAAATATTCCCGGACGCCGGGGAAAGCCTTCAGAGGTTAAAAAAAACGGGCTTCAAGCTCATCGGCGTGTCAAATCAATCAGGTATAGCCCGCGGATTGGCAACCGAGGAGTTTGTGAGAGCATGCAACGCTCACCTCCGGAAAACTCTGGAAATCGATGACTTCTATTACTGTCCTCATCATCCCGATGACCGCTGTCAGTGCAGAAAGCCGAAGTCTCTGTTACTGCGAAAAGCACGGCTCAAACACAGTATAAACCTGAAGGCCTCTTACGTAATAGGTGATAAAACCCTGGACATGCTTCTTGCCAGAGCAGCAGGTGCTAAAGGGATACTGGTGTTAACAGGACATGACAGAGAATCAGAAGACGCTGATTTCATCGCCAGAGACCTCACAGAGGCAGTGGACTGGATACTGGATCAGGAGAAAAAAATGGGGTCAGCCCTTGACGGGCTGTTACCCAAATCATAAAAGCCAATAACTGTCATTCTGAACTCCCATTCTCCGTAGGTTTACTCCGAAGGATGAATGATTCAGAATCTAATGAAAACAGTGAGTTATGAGACCCTGAAACGAGCCTGCCTATCGGACAGACAGGTTCAGGGTGACAATACGAAGTTTGGGCAACAGCCTGTTGAAATTTGACATTTCAAACAGAAAAACGGGGTCTGGTCTATTTGTCGGGACGAAGCGATCTCACTCAGTGAAAATATTATTGGGGAATTTGTCATTGAAAAGGAAATGAGGTCAAACCTAAACAATATACCTTACACAAAACGTACTTAAACTCTACTTCCTCTTAAACATCTTCTTCAAATCATCCAGAGAAAAGAAGACCCTTGTTGGCCTTCCGTGAGGGCATTTGTCCGGCGCCCCGCTCCTGTCAAGGTCAGCCATCAGCTGCGAAAGCTCTTCATCGTTAAGCGGTTCACCCCCCCTTACAGACTTATGACACGCAAGCCGGGCAGCCATATTCTGTAAGAGGTTCTGTTTACCCCTTTCGTCTTTAATACCAATTTTTTCCTCCTCAAGAATACCTGCTGCAATATCAAGCAGAAGTCCCCTTATATCCGATTTCCGCAATTCCTTCGGCAGAGACCTGACGATTGCAGTGTTTGATCCGAATTCTCCGATATCAAGGCCAAAACCATGAAAAAGGTTTTTATAGTTCATAATAATATTGAATTCCCTGGCCGGCACCTCGACCCGGATGGGAAGCAGCAAATTTTCAATTTCAAGATCGGCTTTCTTTAAAAGTTTCTCATAGAGTACCCTTTCGTGCACCGCGTGCTGGTCAGCAATAGTAAGACCATCCCCTGTCACCTCGGCAACAAAGGATTCGCCTATATGAAAATATCTGTGAATACGAGGAGCAGCCTTACCTGTAAAAAAATCAGCCTGGAAATCCCCCGATGATCGATAGGCAGACTCAAGGGTCTCGCTTACGACCGATTTATCTCCTCCCATAGAATCCGGAGATGGCATATAACCCGTGCTTTTATCCCGGGGCGGATGCAAAACCTCCCTGATGGCA
>CAYFYW010000609.1:0-4054 GCA_964347425.1 uncultured Nitrospirales bacterium | reverse complement strand
CCCGATCTTTCGGGTTATTGGAATTTGGCCCTTGGTTATTATTTGATAATTGTAATTTGGTTATTGTAATTTTGTCATAGTTATATGTTTTGCCTCATATCTGAACGTATTCTTTTAGCAGGGCAGGGTACATACGGGGATTAAAAAGTATATTTGTCATGAAGTAACACTCGTGTGTGCAGTAGCAGCTTTTTTCTTGAATTGAACGAATAACCTTTTTAGCCTCTTCGGTCTGTAAAACTTTCTTTATGTCATACCCCTTATGCCGGACATTGCCCATGTTCATGGTAAAGGACTCACAGGGATACAAATCCCCGCTCTCTGTCAGGACGAGGTTTAATTTGCCCGCATAGCAGGGAATTAACTGCCTGTTCTGGATCACTGTCTTGTGGATAAGGTTTCGCTGTAATATGTCCTGTGCTGCTTTGAGTCTTGCGCCCCTGAAACGATAGATGCTGGATTTTCTGTTTTTCAGATTCGATTCTATCTTTTTAATCGTCTGAAAATATTTCCCCATGTCAATATTCTTTAATTTTTTGTCAGAGACCTCTCCTCGTATCAGCGAAACGGTATGGGTTTTTATCTTATCCAGTCTGTTTACAAATTCAATGAGTTCATCCATATGAGCCTGGTTTGCAGATGAGAACACGGTGTTTACACCGAGTTCAAAGTTGGGGTATTTTTCGGGCAGTTCTCCAAGGGCATCGTACGTTTGCAGGGTTTTCTGAAAGGCACCTTTTGAACCTCTTATTGAATCATGAACTTGCTCAGGACCTTCAAGAGAAAGCTTTACGACTATGGTGCTTTTCGTGCAGTGTTTCAGAATTTCCTCTATCTTTTCGCTGATGACGCCGGTTAATAGCCCGTTAGTCGGGAAAAGGATGATAGCAGGTTTGTTTTTTTTGTAAAATAACCTGGTTATCTCAACAAGGTCAGTTCTTAAGAATATCTCACCGCCCGAAAAGGCAAGCCAGAGCAGTTTGCCTGTTGAAGCAGATATTTTTTCAATCTCTTCAATTGTGAGTTCAGAGTTATCTTCCGATGGTTCGGAAGGGGGGTAAAAACAAAACGGACATCTGGCGTTGCACCGTCTGGTAAGGAAAAAGGTAAAATGTATGGGTCTCTGCTTCCAGAAAACCGAGTCTATATGACGAAACGGCGAGTAAGTCACTTTAGCTTTCCTCTGTTTAATAAAAAATTTACCATCCCCGCAATCACACCTGTTCCCACCGGAAGCGGATAGAGCATTATGTAATACAGAGAAGCCAATCCGGCAAAAAACGGGCCCCCTGTTTCATAAAATGCCTTTATCAATTTTCTGTTTATAAAGATGTTAAATGCAAAAATTAAAGGTATGGGAAATAAGAAAAAAAATTTCTGTGAAGATATCCAGAGGGCGAAAAAAAATAGACTCAGAAAATATGAGCATACGTCAACCTTTAGTTCTATTGAAGCGGCGCCGGAGTTGGTAAATGTATCCTTATTTTTCAGGGAGTACATGGTCCAGTATCTGACTTTTTTTATAGCATTTCGCATGGAGCCGGCTAAGGAAAAGTTGAAGATATGGCGAACCTGTATTCCGGGATTCATTACAAGCCTGCAGCCCTCCCTCTGCAGCCTGTGGCTGAACTCGATGTCTTCGATTATTGGCATAAAATCTTCAGGGAATCCCTTACTTTCCCTGAATGTTTCAGCATTGATGAGCATTGCATGAGCGGGTATATAATCAGGATTTTCGATTTCCTTTGTTTCTGTGAAGTTTACATATACAGACTGAAAGCGACTGAAAAAACCCTTATCATAAGGTACCCTTGTATATGTGCCGCCTATAATAACATCAGGCGCTGTTGCGAGAAGAGTTTTGTTTGCGATTAAAAGGGTATCTTCGTTGAGAAGACAATCTGCGTCGGTGAAGAAAATCGTCTCGCCTCTGCTATTTTGTGCACCGACATTTCTCGCCTTTGAAGCGCCTCCATGTTCCTCAAGACTGATGAGTTTGGAGGGAAATTGTTTTATAATATCAACAGAATCGTCCTCGGATTTATCATCAACAACAATGACTTCAAAATTTTTGTATCTTGAGGTAAATGCTGCCTTAAGACATTTCCCTATAGTTGCAGCATTGTTGTAATTCGGGATAACAATTGAGATATATTTTTCCAAACTCATCTTTAATCCCAATAATGCATTAAGAAAATCACTCCAGATGCAGTTTTTTTTATGTATTGTAATTGTTACCGGTCTGATGGGTCAATCAGTTGTATGCCTATTTTATTACTCTCGCAAAGAACAGAGACTTAAATTTAGCCACAGAGTTCCCCGTAAAATAACATATATAACGGGGCAGGCACAGAGAACACAGAGAAAGATAAATAAATAGTAACTAATTCTTAAAGAACTTCTCATGCCAAAGGAGCATGAAAGTAATCTGTGAAAGTCCTTGCTCCGTCATATGCTAAATATTTTATGAGGCCCTCTGTGCCCTCTGTGACAAAAAAATTGTTTTATCTTTTATATCTGAGTTTGTTAGTTGCTCCGTGGCTTTTTCTTAATGCATTATTCGTGTTATTGACTTTTGTCGTGTCTTTGCTATATTTTGTTTTTATATAAAACGACCTGAATACCTGCGTTTTATTTATAACGCTTCACACATATATATATTATGTATATACTTCACCAGTTTGCTTTGTGTTGAATAGTGGCATGGTGCTGAGTGAGCATAATTGCTGACACCGTTGTTAAAATACGTGGCCATACTTGTGAATCGAAGTACTTGGTGATGGGAGAAGAAATTGGCTAAGAAGATTGCGATACTTGTGAGGGATAGGAAAAGCGAGGCATTGAGGATGGCTGTGGGAGCTACACTTGCTGATTTTGATGTCAAGATATTCTCTAATAATCCAGATAATCAATTCGAACAAAAAAGCACAGAAGAAATTGCGCGTGCACTCCCTGAGTACGATGTCATTATTCCATACTGACATAGCCAGATAGTTCACTCCTCAGGCAATTTATTAATCATCCATATTCTTCATTTTTGAGTTATACATTGTGCTGGCCATGTCCCTATTTTTTTATCAATATAAGAACATTTTAAGAAAGCTAGTATGACTGAAAATTATCTCATCAAGGTTCCTCTTTTATTAATCCTGTTTGTTGTTCTGTTTTTTCTTTTTGTCAGGTATCTTGAGAAAAAGTCACTCTATTTCCCCTTGAGGAAAATTGAAGTTACGCCGGGAACTATAGGTCTGAAATATGAAGAAGTGATCATAAAAGCTGAAGACGGGAACGAAATTACTGGCTGGTATATATTTGTTGAAAGACCCCGTGCTACTTTACTGTTTTGCCATGGTAATGGCGGAAACATCAGCCATCGTATCGAGAAGATAAGGATTCTTAACGCCTTAAATGCAGACGTGCTTATCTTTGACTATCGCGGATATGGTATGAGTAGTGGCAGTCCATCGGAAGAGGGTCTTTATCTTGACGCAGAAGCGATGTATGGTTATCTGGTAAAGGAGAAAAAACTCCCTCCTCAAAAAATCATAGCATTCGGAGAGTCTTTAGGTGGTGCTGTTGCTGTTGACTTGGCGAGTAAACACGAGTTAGGGGGGATAATTATTGAGGAAGGTTTTACTTCTGTAAAGGATATGGCAAAGATACTTTTGCCGTTCATACCAACTTTTATTTACAGGACCGGGTTTGATTCGGTACAGAAGATCAAAGGTATTAAATCTCCAAAGTTAATCTTTCACAGTGCTGATGATGAAATCGTACCTTTCAGACTCGGCAGGAAACTGTTTGATGTCGCCATGGAGCCAAAGTATTTTGTTGAAATTCGGGGTGGCCACAATGACGCGTTTCTGATTTCAGGGGATGTGTTTGCCTCTGAAATAGATTCGTTTATAAACAGGGTGGGGGAGTAGATTCCTTCATGGTTCACGATGCATGTCGGAATCTACTCTTGGAATTCGAGTCGTATCGACGTACCGAGATGTACGATACACGATTCAGGACATTGCAAAATATCCGCAGGCGCGGACAATGATAATTT
>CAYFYW010000608.1:0-4890 GCA_964347425.1 uncultured Nitrospirales bacterium | reverse complement strand
TATTGGAACAGAATTCTGCTTTCCTATGTATCCAATAATTCCACACATATTACAAGTTAAACAGAAGTTAGAAGTTAAGAGTTAAAAATAATACACATTTATAGTTGACGCTGTAATTTATTTTTTCTTGGTCTTAACAGTTAACTTTCCACTTTTAACTTTTAACTGCCTTTTAGCTGCCCAGTCCTTTATGTTTTTCTGCCTGCTGCGGCTCATTGCCAGCGCTCCTGCAGGGACGTCCCTTGTAACAGTTGCGCCAGCCGCTATATAGGCTCCTCTTCCTATACTCACAGGAGCAATTAGCTGACTGTCACTCCCAACAAAACAGCCCGAGCCAATTATGGTAATATGTTTCCGCATGCCGTCATAATTGCAGGTTATTGTACCGGCACCTATGTTCACACTTTTCCCTATTGAGGCATCTCCCAGATAACTCAGATGTGAAGCCTTTGTACTGTCACCTATGCTGGATTTTTTAATCTCGACAAAATTACCACTCTTCACATTACGACCAATGCTACTATGAGGTCTTAGATGTGCAAATGGCCCTATAATTGAACCACTACCTACCTCACTTTCTTCTATCAACGTGTTATCTTTAATCGAGACTCCTTCACCAAGAATGCTGTTACAGATCCTTACACCGGGATAAATAATACAGTTTTTAGCTATTGATGTCTTGCCCTCCAGATAGGTATTTGGATATATAATGGTGTCCTTTCCAATGGTTACTGAAGGATGAACAAAGGACGTAGACGGGTCGATAAAGGTAACACCTCTTTCCATCAATCTTGAAATATTTCTTCTGTTCAGAATCTCCAGTGCCCTCTGAAGCTCTGCCCTGGTATTAATACCCATGACCTCTTCTGCAGAACAGCAATAAGCCTCAACCTTTTTTCGATTATTATATGCAATCCCAACGATATCAGTGAGATAATATTCTCCTGTAAGATTATGTTTTTTCAGTTTGCTGAGATAACCCATAATGTCCGACTTAAGAGCATATACTCCGCTATTTAATTCCTTAACCCTTCTTTCTTTATCTGTCCTGGCATGCCTGTCTTCAACAATACCCATAACATTGCCTCGTTTGTCTCGCAAAATTCTGCCATACCCTGACAATGACTCGTCAATAAAAGAAAGGAGTGAGAGGTCATTATTATCGTTTTTATGTTTTTTTAAAAATCCTTTTAAGGTTTTTGAAGTTGTCAGAGGAGAATCCCCATTGAGTACGAAAATAGTGTTGTCCCCCATATTTCTCAAAACCCTTTTTGCTTCCAGGAGGGCATTGCCGGTACCAAGGAGTTCCCTCTGAGTAACAAAACACACAGATTTATCCTTTATCTGCCTTCTGACATCTTCCGACCTGTCCCCCACTACTACTACCAGTTTTCGGGGGTTTAACTCCTTTACCGTCTCAATTGTATGCTGAATTATGGGTTTACCTAAAACTTCATGAAGAACCTTGGGTCTGCAGGATTTCATCCTTTTACCACGTCCTGCTGCAAGAATAACAGCATACACCTTCATCTAAAATTCCCTCGCAGTACACTATTTTGTCTCATAACAAATTACTAATACCTAAATTAAGCAGTTTTAGGAAAACCACAGAGCAGGTTACTCTCAGCCAGCCATTGTATATTTAACGCATTCCAGACTTTTCACTGTTGCTCCATCTGCCGGATTTTTAAACGGCAATGACAATCTCGAACGAAATTTCGGCCCCAGGTAATATAATAATGTTTTTTGTGCTGTTATTTCAATTCACCCAAATTATGCATTAAAAGAAAACCACAGAGAACACAGAGTATATTAAGCTTTACAAAAATATCCTTTCCGCCACAGAGTCTCAGAGAAAAAATTTAACAAATATATTTAATATTTTACGGGGAACTCTGTGGCTAATTGCAGTTTTTGTGCTCTTTCAAAAAATCTGCTGTGCCAAAAAGGGGCATCTTGAAAGGCGTTAGAGGAAAGATATTTTTTACCTTTTTCTGTGGGCCTCAAACAGTATTTCTTCTACCATCTGACAGAGGATATGACCAAGAGTAATATGGGTTTCCTGTATTCGTGGGGTGCTAGCCGAAGGAACGGCAAAGACATAGTCAGCCTTTGCTGCAAGCTTATCACCTCTTGCCCCTGTAAACGCTATTACCTGCAGCTTTTTTCTCTTTGCTATATCCACAGCCTTTAAAATATTAGGTGAATTTCCACTTGTGCTTATGGCAATTGCCATATCACCTTCCTGAGCAAGGACCTTCATCTGTCGTGAAAAAACCTCTGAAAAATCATAGTCATTTGCAATAGACGTCAGAATTGCGACATCTGTATTAAGGGCAATAGCCGGAAGACCAGGGCGTTCCTTTTTAAATCTATTAACAAATTCTGCCGCAATGTGAGACGCATCTGTAGCACTGCCTCCATTGCCAAAAAGGATGAGTTTGCTGCCTCTATTAAAAGTATCGGATATGAGTTTAGATATCTCAACAACCAAATCAAGATTTTCTTTAATAAATTGTCGCTTAACTGAAGCGCTTTCTTCAAAAGCCTTAATGATTTTTTCTTTCATGGAATTAAATCGAAGACAGCAACCTCTAAATTGTTATTATACCCAAATTGAGCGATTTAAATAAAACCACAGAGTTCCCCGTTATATGTTTAATATTTTACGGGGGGCTAATTACAGTTTTTGGGTTAACGGAACTTTGTAATAATTTCGACTTCTTCAGAAGGAGGACCCTCTGTTTCTCCGACAGCAGTTACCCTGTAATAATATTTTTTTGAATGTTCAATATTTTCGTCGTTAAATACCGGTGTAACAGTTTCTCCTATGACATCGAAACCGTTACCTTCAGAGCGATAGACTCTATAAAAATTTATCTCCTGTCCACGAACCTCATCCCATGTAAGGACAATACTTTCTTGTGTATAAACAGCGACAAAACCTGTAGGTGCCTCAGGTATAGTTATCACTATCTCCTTAGGCTCGGGTTTACTCGTTCTGACCGAAACAATATTTGAATCTTCACCCATTCTGCTATTTTTATCCATGACAACCAGTTTGTATATATATGTCTTGCCTTTTATTGCCTTTCTATCCAAATATTCAAAGTTATTATCAGAATCGCGACGTACCGACTTACTGTCCGGCACTATATAATCAAGTGCCCTGTAATAACATTCACATTCCTCTACCGAAACCCCTTCAGGAACCTCGGCCCTGAAAACCACAAAACCCTTAAGCGCCTTTTCAGGAAAATCTTTGCCTGCAGGCATCCCCCATGTAAGATATATTTTACCTTTCTTTACTGTTGCTTTTAAATCTTTTACAACACCAATTTCTCTGTATGGTGAAATTGCCACAGGGTCTCCTCTTCTGCCACAGGCAGCAATTAAAACGAGAACGAGGATAAGAGTCATTTTTTTCATTTCCCGGTCTTGATCTGCTTAATGCGTTCGAGAACTCTCTTTTTTGCTGTTCCACCGTAAGGTGCTTTTCTGTTAATGGATGCATATATTGTAAGACACTTGAAAACATCTTTGTCAATCATTTCTGAAAATTGTTTATATTCTTTCAACTTTAAGTCCTTAAAGGTCTTATGTTTTTCAAGGCAGTATTTAACTATCTCACCTGTGATTCTGTGAGCCTCCCGGAAAGGCAGGCCTTTTATTACAAGATATTCTGCAAGGTCGGTTGCAGTTGAAAATCCACCTTCAGCAGCTCTACCCATTATCATTTTATTAAATCTGATCTTCGGCATCAACTCTGTCAGCACAGAGAGGCATGCCTTTACTGTATCAACGGTGTCAAATAAAGGTTCTTTGTCCTCCTGTAAATCTCTGTTATACGCAAGAGGAAGTCCCTTCAAAATAACGAGCAGGGTAAACAGACCCCCAAACACCCTGCCAGCTTTACCCCGCACGAGTTCAAGCACATCAGGATTTTTCTTCTGGGGCATAATGCTGGAGCCTGTTGAATACGCATCCGGTAATTCAATAAAGCCAAACTCCTCACTGTTCCAGAGTACCAGTTCTTCTGAAAGTCGAGAAAGGTGAACCATGAGCATGCTTGATGCAGAAAGAAATTCAAGCACAAAATCTCTGTCTGATACAGTGTCTATGCTGTTCTTTGAGATTGCGGGAAATTTTAAAAGCCGTGCCATATATTTTCTATCAATTGGCAGTGTTGTGCCTGCAAGGGCACCAGCACCAAGAGGTAAAATATTTACCCGTTTTATGCAATCTTCAAATCTCTCCATATCCCTTTCAAACATCTGGAAGTAGGCAAGCAGATGATGAGACAGAAGTACAGGCTGCGCCTTTTGGAGGTGAGTATATCCCGGCATAGCGACGTCTATATATTTTTCAGCCAGAGTTACAAGTACCCTTTGGAAATTCTTAATGAGACCCTGGATTTTCTTTATCTCGTCCCTAAGGAAAAGCCTTAGATCAAGGGCAATCTGGTCGTTTCTGCTCCTTGCGGTGTGGAGCATTCCCCCTGTCATGCCTATCTCTTTAAGCAGGGCATATTCAATATTCATATGGATATCCTCCATGACGCTGCTGAACTTAAATCTTCGGTTTTGTATTTCTCGCTTTATCTTAATAAGTCCGCTCAGAATAGATCCCGCATCTTTTGATGATATAATCTTCTGTTTTTTTAGCATCTTTGCATGTGCTATGCTTCCCTCAATATCGTATTTCCAGAGCCGTTTGTCAAAAGACACAGAAGACGTAAAATCCTCGACCGCTTTTTTCGTTCTCCCTTTAAATCTGCCTGCCCAGGGTTTCTTCATGATGGGTAAGAATAAAACGAACATTTGCCGGTAGTCAAGTATGTTATTTTACCCAAATCCCGATATAGAAACACTATTAAACTACTTTAGAGGG
>CAYFYW010000607.1:0-3868 GCA_964347425.1 uncultured Nitrospirales bacterium | reverse complement strand
TGCTTAAGGCGGGCGTCGTTGCATCAGGAATAGTGCCGCCATGTTTTGAAAAAAAGGACATCTCGTTAAAAGATATTCTTCAGAAATTACTGAACAGGCCGGGCGGCATGGAAATTGTAACAAGGGTAAACAATATCCCCAAGGGATCACGACTTGCAGTCAGCACCACACTCCTGGCAACAATCATAAGTCGCCTGATGAGATTCAGCGGCCAGATTAAAAACCAGACAGGTCCTCTGAGAGAAGAAGAAAGGCGAATAGCTGCGTCTCGTGCAATCCTCGGTGAATGGCTCCGCGGCTCAGGTGGCGGCTGGCAGGATTCAGGTGGCTTATGGCCCGGCATCAAGGTAATTACAGGAAGAATTGCGGAGAAAGGGAGCCCTGAATTCGGAATCAGCAGGGGCTGCCTGCTCCCAGACCACACTCTGTTTTCTCAGGATGAAATACCGAAAGGAGTGGAAGAAAAGATACTTAATTCTACGGTTATGGTCCATGGGGGTATTTCTCAGGATGTCGGCCCCATACTGGAGATGGTTACTGAAAAATACCTCTTGAAAAATGAAAAAGAATGGTACGCCAGAATAAAAGGGACTCAGCTTTTCGATAAAATCGTCAATGCCGTCAGGTCAGGGGACATGAAAAGGCTCGGTCAATTAACAACGCAAGACTGGGAAGAGTCAATACAGCAGATTATCCCGGGAGTAAATAATGCCTTTACAGAAAATTTGATTAATAACGTCAGGGAGGAATTCAAAGAAGACTATCGGGGATTTTTAATGCTCGGGGGCATGTCTGGTGGTGGAATGGCATTTATAATAAACCCGGCTATTAAAGAGCTGTTCAAAGATAGAATTGTTGAAATCATGCAACAACTGAAAGACATATACTATTCTTCTCTTCCTTTTATTATTGACCCGGTGGTATATGACTTTGAATTTAATCACGATGGCATTGTCTCTCAATTGATGACAGGTATGGACGCAAAAATGCCCGAGTCTCCTGAAAAACAAAAAACCCCAAAAACCGGCCATGAAGAATCAACCGAAAAAGAGATAAAAGAAAAATTCGGCTTTGATATTAAATCACATGAGCATATGAGGCGGATGCTGAAAAAAGGAGAGATTGGTGTTGCCAGAAACCGTCTCCCTTCGACAACCAGAATACAGAACGTCAGCGACAGTGAAATCATTCATTTTGAAAAAGAAACTGCTGATATGCATTTTTATCGATTAGGAGAAGATGCCTTGAGAAAGAATGAAGCGGCGGTTGTTACTTTTGCCGGTGGCATGGGCAGCCGGTGGACGCAGGGGGCTGCTGTAGTTAAGCCGATTAACCCTTTTACAAAGATGCACGGTAGGTACAGAACCTTCATGGAAGCCCATCTTGCAAAAAGCAGGAAGACAGGAAAGATATACGGTAACAATATAGCCCATGTCTTCACAACAAGTTATTTGACCCACAATGCAATTGAAAATTACCTGAAAAGATTTAATTACTTTAACTATGAGAGCCCGATATACCTGTCGCCTGCGAAGACCATTGGCCACAGGGTTTATCCCATGGAAAGGGACCTCCGATTTTTCTGGGAGGAACAGCTTCAACAGAAACTGGACGAAAAAATCCAAAAGGTGCAGGAAGACTTACATAATGCAATGATAACATGGACAAAATCCAGAGGAGAGGGAGAAGATTATTCCGAGAACAGACCCATCCTGAGATTTAATCCCCCGGGGCACTGGTACGAGATTCCGAATCTTATAAAAAATGGTGTTCTGTCCCGGATGTTGAAAGAAAATCCGGATCTGAAATACCTGCTCTGTCATAATATCGATACGATGGGAGCGGATATAGAACCCGCTTTGCTGGGCATACATATTGCCCACCGGTCATGCATGACATTTGAGGTAACTCCCAGGCGGATAGAGGATAAAGGCGGTGGACTGGCAGAGATAAACGGTCATATTCAACTCATTGAAGGATTAGCCTTACCAAGAGAGGAGGATGAATATTCATTAAGTCATTACAATACACTCACTAACTGGATTACCATAGACTCCCTGCTTGAATTTTTTAAACTCGACAGGGACATAATTATTAAAGCGGAAAACAACCACGATTTGTCGATGCGTGCCGATTCCGGGAACCAGCGGAAAAACAGGATTATGGAAGCTCTGCGCAGTATGGAGAAAAGGATGCCTACATATGTGACTATAAAGAATGTAAAATATCTATGGGGAAGCGGCCAGGAAGATATTTATCCGGTGGCGCAGTTTGAGAAGCTATGGGGAGACATGACCAGCCTGAAAGAGCTGAAAGTAAGTTATGTGGCAGTCTCCAGATACCGGGGGCTGCAATTAAAGGACCCCGCACAGCTGGACAGGTGGTTAACGGACGGTTCTTTTGATTATGTGAAGGACAAATCATATTTCAAGGATTAAAAATGAAACTTGGCCGGAAGCACTGCTACGGGGGATGGATTTGTTATTTGATGCCTGCCTGCTCCATGAGTCGTAGACCGGCAGGCAGGCCTAGGATTTGAAATTTAGCGTTTGGGGGATAATATGACCAAAAAAAAGAAGGTGGCTTTGATCAGGGGTGATAACCGGAAGGAAAATATTAAGAGATGTCTCACGTTAATCAGGGAAGACCTGGATGAGCCTGTGAAAAGTGCCAGGAATATTCTTATTAAACCTAATCTGGTAGCTCTGAAACCCGATTTTGCCAATACACACGTAGAAGCAATAGAAGCCGTTATAGAGTTTGTACAGGAAATAGTTCCTGGTACACCCATTATAGTTGGTGAAAGCTCAGCTACTGCATTCTACAGAGGTCTTCCTACAGTAAGCGTTTTTGAAGACTATGATTACTATCGCCTTGAAAAAAAATATAGCCACGTCTCATTAACCGATTTTGACGAAGACAAAGAATTTATCAACAGCCCTATCCATTCCATAATTGGCGACACGCACCTCAGGATTACAAAACGGGTGGAAGAATATGATTATAAAATCTCCCTCTCTATACCTAAAACTCACAACTTTGCAATTGCAACCTTCGGGATTAAAAATATGGCAGGTCTTGTGATGAGGCAGGATATGGCAATGATTCATGGGATGAAAGGTGGCATTGAAGTGGATGCCCCTAAGACCCTATTGGACAGGTTACCGGCTGGAACAGTCTCAAGGGCAAGAAGGACCCTGCCAAACTGGCTCATTAATTTTTTATTCAGACAGTATCCTGCTTACCGGAAGAGCGTCAAAATGATCCACAGAAATATTGTAGAATTTGCGAAAAGAACGTGGCCGGATCTCGTTGTCCTTGACGGCTTTGTCTGTATGGAATACAATGGCCCCGTTGACGGTACGCCTGTTCAACTAAACACTGCCATTGCCTCCGCTGACCCGGTTAAGGCAGACGGGGTCGCTGCCCGGCTTATTGGATTTGAACCGGAAGAAATAGGTTATCTGTACTACCTGCAGGAGGAAGAGCATATGGGCGAATATTCTCTGGAAAATCTGGTTGGTGACGATTTAAATCAACTTAAGAGAAAATTTAAACGCCACGGGACTTATGATATTCAAAGTCAGTGGAGATAAGCTTTAAATTAATAATATAAATTCAGGAATCAAAATAAAGGATTTATTATTTTTAAAAGAATTTTTCCACAAATTTTATTTTTTATCATAATTGTCCAATATATACTATTTACGGAGGCTAAACACCTCATAAACACAATGAATCGACTGTTTTTTTGAATGTCAAACCTCATTTTGATGAAAGACGTATCAGGGAATAATTGTGCTGTTGGAATACCGATAAATAAACGTTGCTTATATATAAGCGGTGTCGTCATTGTGTTTCTCAGGCA
>CAYFYW010000606.1:0-1730 GCA_964347425.1 uncultured Nitrospirales bacterium | reverse complement strand
TGTGCTATAGAAAATATGCCTACACTCTTGAGAATAGCTGAAGAGGTTAAGAAAGCAGGCGCAACATTCATCAGAGGAGGAGCATTTAAACCAAGGACCTCGCCATACAGCTTTCAGGGGCTCGGAGAGGAAGGACTAAGAATCCTTGCAAAGGCTCGGGAAATAACAGCACTGCCTATCGTCACAGAGATTATGGATCCGAGAAATATCTATGAAATTCTTAAGTATGCAGACGTTATCCAGATAGGAACCAGAAATATGCAGAATTTCAGGCTCCTGCAGGAAGTCGGTTCTCACAACAAACCTGTACTTTTAAAAAGGGGCCTTTCTGCAACCGTAAAGGACCTTCTCATGGCTGCTGAATATATTCTGGCCCAGGGCAATAACAAAGTAATACTCTGTGAAAGGGGGATAAGAACATTTGAAACAGCTACAAGGAACACGCTTGATTTGAATGCCGTGCCTGTCCTGAAAAAGCTTTCCCACCTCCCTGTATTTGTTGACCCGAGTCACGGCGCAGGGAAATGGGACCTCGTTGCTCCTATGGCAAAGGCTGCGGTTGCTGCGGGCGCCGACGGGCTGATGATTGAAGTCCACACAAATCCAGAAGAAGCTCTCTCAGATGGAGAGCAGTCGTTAAAGACAAATAAATTTAAAATCCTCATGAAAGAGTTAAAAATAATCGCAAAAGCAATTGGAAGGGAAATATAAAAAAACTCAAAAATCAAAATTGTCGAAGAATTAATTAAAAATATATTAATGTAGCTAATCTTTAAATTTTGCATTTTGATTTTTCATTCTTAACTTAAATTATGAACTTTAAACGTATTACCATAATCGGCGTAGGTCTTATAGGCGGCTCTTTTGCCCTTTCTCTGCGAAAAGCAGGATTTAACGGCAAAATAGCAGGCATAGGACGAAATAAGGAGAATCTTGTCAGAGCCAGGGATTCGGGGATTATTGATGAATATTTCACTGTGCCCGCGGAAGGAGTTACCGACACTGATCTCGTTTTACTCTCCGCGCCGGTCGGCCAGTTCCCCAAAATTGCCGAGGACATTAAAAAATCCTTAAAAAAAGGGGCCATCGTTACCGATGTCGGGAGCGTAAAGGCGGGGGTAATAAGGCAACTTGAACCTCTAATGCCCGAGGGGGTCAATTTTGTCGGCGGGCACCCGATCGCAGGCAAAGAATGCTCCGGGGCAGATGCCGCATCGTCAGAACTCTTTAACAAAGCAAGATGTATTATCACACCAAGCCCAAATACAGATAAAGAGGCTTTAGAAAAGACTTTTGCCATCTGGAACTCATTTGGTTCCGAAACACTTCTCATGTCCCCCGAGGAGCACGATTCAATTTTCGCTGCAGTAAGTCATGTGCCTCACGTAATTGCATATGTTCTTATAAACTCTGTACTGGATATAAAGAAAGACATTCTCCCTCATGGTGGCCGGGGTCTCAGAGATATGACAAGGATTGCATTAAGCCCTCCAGGACTGTGGCGAGACATATGCTCATATAACAAAGAAAACATTCTTGAATCACTTCAATATTTTTTGTCTTCTACTTCACACATAAAAGAGCTTATTGAAAATTCACAATGGGACGGTCTTTTGAAAGAGTTTCAAAAAGCAAAAGCTGGAAGGCAAATCCTTGAGTCGGATTGACATAAAACATAAAAGACCCCTGCGGGGAGAGATCATGTCTCCACCCGACAAGTCTGTTTCTCA
>CAYFYW010000605.1:0-9973 GCA_964347425.1 uncultured Nitrospirales bacterium | reverse complement strand
AGCGGGCAAAGGTAACAGAGCCCTTTGGATATATAATCAAACCATTTGAGGACAGAGAACTGCACAGCACCATAGAGATGGCCCTCTATAAGCACGGGATGGAGAAGAAATTAAAAGAGGAAAGTGAAATATCTTCATCACTTTTACATATTTTCGAGATATTAAATACCAGCCTTGATGAGAAACAACTCATCAGAAGCGTCAGTGATGTAATCCCTAAATATCTAAAGTTTGACAAGGCGGGCATACTCCTTTATGACCAGGAACTCAGAGGGTTCATAACCTCTGGTAGTTATGGTTTCGATCCTGGAGAAGAGAGGATATTGTTATCAAAGACATTTAAAAAAGGAGATTTTCCGGCAATAGACTCTGTCATCAGTGGCGAATCGGTGATTATAGACAACGCCAAAGAGAATATTCTATTATCCAGAGATTTAGCAGATGCGTTTAATATAGGGGGTATAGTCCTGGTACCAATCTTCATAGGCGGGAAGGTAAAGGGTGCACTCCTCGGGGCATATGTAAATGCTCAGGCCGTAATGCCCCGTGATATGTCACTACTAAAAGGGCTTGCCGATGGCCTCGGAATGGCTCTTCATAATAGCAGACTCTATATGGAATCTACCGAACGACTTATAGAACTGTCTAACAAGGTTGAGACCATAAAGGTGATGAGCCAGATAGACAGGGAGATTCTCTCTTCTGTTGACAAAGATACTGTATTAAATACTTCCATCGCAATAATCAACAGGATTATTCCATGTAACAGGGCTGCAATACTTTTAAGGGAAAAAAATAAATATAAGGTGGTTACCGAATGGGGGACAGGCCAGCTCGAGACAAAAACTTTCGATCTTACAGAAAACCAGACTGATGTCATTGAAAATAATCAATCCCCGCTTTTCGTCCCTGACTTATCCATGGAAACAGAGGGCAGATCATATTATCAGGCACAGATCGAATTCGGTATTCGTTCAGCAATAATGCTCCCTCTTGTAAGAAAAGGAAGGACAATAGGTATTGTTGACATTGGCTCGATATACCCCGCCTCTTTTTTACCGTCACACCTTTCATCCGCAAAGGATATCGCTGCACAGATAACAGTTGCACTTGAAAATGCAGGTCTTTATGATGACATGCAGCAATTGTTGATTAACACCATCGCCTCTTTTGCTTCTGTAATTGATGCTAAATCTCCATGGACAAAGGGACATTCAGAGAGGGTTACCGATTACGCTATTGCCATTGGCCGGGAAATGGGACTTGAAAAAGATGATCTTGAAGCACTACGACTCGGAGGGCTCCTTCATGACATAGGCAAGATAGGAACATATGACCATGTCCTTGACAAACCGGCCAAACTAAATCCTGAGGAATTTAAACTTGTCAAAAAACATCCGGTGAAAGGTTCCTCAATCCTTGAACCCATCAAACAATTGGAAAAGATCGTTCCAATGCTTAAATACCACCATGAAAGGATAGATGGTAATGGCTATCCTGAAGGGCTCAGGGGAAATGACATTCCCCTGCTTGCAAAGATATTATGCGTTGCCGATGCCTATGACTCTATGACGTCAAACAGGCCGTACAGAAAGTCACCCGGCAAAGAGTATGCAGTCTCAGAGCTTAAACGGCTTTCAGGAACGCAATTCGACCCGGACGTGGTCGAGGCGTTTATAAAGGTCCTTAAATAAAAAGCAAGAGCAATCAGGACCCTCTTACCCTGTGGCAGGAATTGACTCTCGGAATCGAATCCTATCAGCGTACCGAGATGAGGGGGTGGGACAGCATTTATTCTACTATATCCAGTTTGATATTCAGCTCTTTGAGCTGTTTTTCATCGACCAGTGAGGGGGCGTTGCTCAACGGACAGACCGCCTTCTGTGTCTTTGGAAAGGCGATTATTTCCCTTATTGACTGTGCTCCGGCAAGTATCATGACAAGCCTGTCAAGACCCAATGCAATTCCACCGTGGGGAGGGGCACCATACTGCAGTGCCTCAAGGAGAAAACCGAATTTAGTATCTGCTTCTTCAGGGCTGATTTTGAGTAGTTCAAACATCTTATCCTGAACATCTTTTTTATGAATACGAATGCTTCCGCCTCCAATTTCATATCCGTTCAACACAATGTCATAAGATTGAGCCCTGAGTTTTGCCAAATCCTTATCTCCCGCCCCGGCACGTCGATAGGATTCGATTCCGAGAGTCGATTCAGACCTGAGAAATAGTTCCAGGTCTTCCTCAATGGGGCTTGTGAAGGGATGATGCATCGCCTCATATCTATTGTCCTCATCGTTCCATTCAAAAAGGGGAAAATCTGTTATCCATGCAAATTTGTAATTATCCTCGTTAATGAGATTAAGCCTCTTTCCGAACTCACCCCTGAGTCTTTCAAGTGAATTATTTACCACCTGTGCCTTGTCCGCAACAAAGAGCAGTAAATCACCTTCTTCTGCCTCAAGACTGTCCGCAATCGATTTTAATGTCTGTTCCGGGAAAAATTTTACTATGGGAGACTCAAATCCCTGCTTTATTTTTACCCATGCAAGACCCTTTGCACCGAACGTCTGCACCTCCTTTGTAAGGTCATCGAGTTCCTTTCTTGAATAAAGGGCAAGGCCTCTGGCATTTATCCCCTTCACAATACCTTTGCCAGACAGTGCATCAAGGAAGACCTTGAAGGATGAATCCTTTACAATATTGCTCACGTCTTTAAGCTCAAGCGAAAATCTCAAATCAGGCTTGTCAGTACCAAACCTTTCCAATGCCTCGTTATAGGTAAGTTTTTCAAAAGGTTCATTCAACTCCCTGTCCAGTACATCAATAAAAACCTTTTTCATCATTCCTTCTATGAGGTCCATAACATCTTCTCTTGTGACAAAAGACATCTCCAGATCCACCTGTGTAAATTCAGGCTGCCTGTCCGCCCTCAGGTCTTCGTCCCTGAAACACTTTACAATCTGATAATACCTTTCAAACCCTGATATCATAAGAATCTGCTTGAAAAGCTGCGGCGACTGGGGAAGCGCATAAAAATATCCCGGATTGGTCCTGCTCGGTACGAGGTAATCCCTGGCACCTTCCGGCGTACTCTTTGTAAGGACAGGGGTTTCTATATCCAGAAAACCCTTTGAGTCAAGATATCCCCTTACAGCCTTTGCCGTCCTGTGCCTGAGAATGACGTTCTTCTGGATTACAGGTCTTCTGAGGTCAAGGTATCTGTGCTTGAGCCTCAAAAATTCTGACGCATCGGTATCATCTTCAACGAGAAACGGTAATGGTCTGGCCTCGTTGACAACTTCAAGTTCATGTACAACCACTTCAACCAATCCTGTGGGGATCGAGGTGTTTTCCGTTCCCTCCGGCCTTTTTCTCACCTCCCCTCTTATTTTCAGTACATATTCATTTCGTATTCTGTGAGCGCGCTTATGAATCTCAACACTGACTTCAGGACTAAACACCACCTGAACAAGTCCGCTTCTATCCCTGAGGTCGATAAATATAAGTCCGCCGTGGTCACGCCACCTGTTCGCCCAGCCGGCAAGGACTACCGTGGTACCTATATCTTCTTCTACAAGCTCACCGCACGAATGTGTTCTCATGTTTATGCCCTGCTCCCACTCTCTACAAAACTGAGTGACTAATAATTTCCAAATCCCAAGCCTGCCTGCCGGCAGGCAGGCACCAAATCTCAATGACCAAAACTCCGAAACTCGGAACGCTTCGGTTCATACAAGCTGTAGCCACTTTTCTTTGTTTGAATATTTGGTCATTGGTTATTATTTGATTATTGGAATTTAGTCATTGTAATTTTGTCATGGTTATTTGTTTCGGTCATTGGATTTTGGCTATTGGAATTTGCCCGTCCTCCGCAGTAGCATTGCTACGGAGGATGGATTTGGTATTTGGAATTTGGTCATTGTAATTTTATATTTTATGTGTCTGTGTTTGTCTGTCTACGACTCGTAGAGTGGCCGAGCAATTATTTCCTTTTTAAGTCTTTTAATTTCCTCAGGAGAAAGATAACGAAATCCTCCTGAAGGCAGTTTGCCGAGTTCGAGGCCATTAACTCTAATCCTCCTGAGCTTTATAACCGGGTGTCCAAGCCTCCCGAACATTCTTCTAATCTGCCTTTTTCTGCCCTCATATATAGTAATCTCTATCCATGAATTTGCACCGGTTTTTTTTATTTTCTTAATTTTTGCTGGAGCGGTAAGACCATCCTCCAGTTTAATACCTCTTTCCAGTTTTAATATATCCTTATCCTCAAGAACACCATCAATCTTAACGAGATACGTTTTCGGTATTTTTTTCTTTGGATGAAGAATTGCGTTTGCAAGTTCTCCATCATTTGTCAATATGAGAAGCCCCTCTGAGTTGTAATCAAGCCTTCCTACGGGATAAAAATGATGTCTCACTCCTCTTAAGAAATCCTTAACAGTCCGTCTTCCTTCGGGATCGTACAGAGAGGTAATGCATTTACTCGGCTTGTTAAGCATCAGGTAAACCTCTGGTCTTGAATTCCTGATAAGTTTGCCTTTGACCTTAATGTGGTCTTTCTCAAAGTCTGCTTTCATTCCAAGCATAGCAACAGCTCCGTTCACTGTCACCTGACCTGCAAGAATCATCTCTTCAGCCTTTCTCCTCGAAGCAATACCGCATCGTGAAAGGATTTTTTGAAGTCGCTCTTCCATAACTTTATCACAAACAAGAACTAAAAACCGGGAACTCAGGAAGTAAGACGTATCAATTCCTTTTCCTCGGGCCTCAGTTCTTACTTCCCATATCTAGGTTTTATTTACTCGGGGTTTATTAGAGGCATATATTATCACAAACATACGCTCTTTGCCAGAGGGAACCACAACAGAATTCCTGTTGATGAAGATAAATGTTTCGTGACAGAAACTCCACAAACAGAAAAGGGGCCGTCTTTTACAGCCCCTCCCTAAAACATACTGCGCGGCTCCTTCCTGTGAAGAGCGCCTGGAATTCTCTCACGTGCGGGGGATGTCAGTCAGTTAATATCTTCTCTCAAATTTTTCACCTTCGCAGACTTCCCGTATCTTGTCTTTTACTAGCTTTCCGTCCTCCCATGCCCTTTCATGAACCTTGTGACATTTCGTATGGGCATCATAATCCACCGGTTCAGCTCTGTAGACACCGCGTCCATCCGTTGTTCTATATTCAACCGGCTTATTAGATACTACTGCCTCCTGTGAGGCCCTCATGGAAATATCAGTAAGTGTTGCGCCGGCTATTGCACCAAGAACCGCTCCAATTACACCGCCCCGCCACGGGTTTTTCCTGTCAAGGAGAGCCCCTGCAGCACCGCCAACAGCTCCTCCGGCACCTGCACCCCGTGCATGATACTGCGTACATCCAGCCACCAAAGCCAGCAACGACACGGCCATTATTAAAGATATGATTTTCTTCATTTCTCCTCCTTCTTATCTCTTTCCTATACTAAATTATACCACTAAAAAACTCCAATGCAAGCACCCCTAAATCTCTCACTCCCATTCAATCGTGCTCGGCGGCTTTGAACTTATATCAAAAACAACCCTGTTAACACCCTTAATCTCATTAATTATCCTGTTGGAGATACTACCAAGAACTTCGTACGGAAGCCTTGCCCAGTCCGCTGTCATTCCATCAAGGCTTTCAACCGCCCTTACTGCTATGACGTTCTCATACGTCCTTTCATCACCCATAACTCCAACGGTTTTGACAGGCAACAATACTGCAAATGATTGCCAGAGCTCATTATAAAGGCCTGACTTTTTAATTTCCTTCAGAACTATGGCATCTGCCTTTCTCAAAATGTCGCATCTTTGTTCTGTAACCTCGCCGATAATCCTTATAGCAAGACCGGGACCAGGGAATGGATGACGGTTTATTATTTCATCCGGCATCCCGAGTACCCTGCCTAATACCCTCACCTCATCTTTAAAAAGTTCTCTCAGAGGCTCAACGAGCCGGAGCTTCATATCTTTTAAAAGCCCGCCGACATTATGATGACTCTTTATGGTAGCGGACGGACCCTTAAAGGACACGCTCTCTATGACATCGGGATACAATGTTCCCTGTGCAAGAAATTTTACCCCTCTAATCTTTTTAGCCTGCTCTTCAAAAACCTTTATGAATTCGTTGCCTATTATCTTCCTCTTCCTCTCAGGGTCAGTCACACCTTTTAATTTCTTTAGAAATCGTCTGGAGGCATCAATACATACTATGTTCATATGAAAATGTTTTCTCAAAGTATGCTCAACTTTTCTTGCCTCTCCTGTCCTCAGGACACCGTTGTCAACAAATATACAGGTCAGCTGTTTTCCAATTGCCATATTTGTCAATACGGCTGTAACAGCAGAATCAACCCCTCCACTTATGGCACATACAACCTTATCATTGCCAACTCTTTCCGCTATCTCCCCGGTAGCTGTGTCGATAAAGGATTTCATAGTCCATTTAGGTCTGCACCTGCAAATGTCAAATATGTAGTTTTTTAAAATCCTGGAACCATGCTCTGTATGGACTACTTCCGGATGAAACTGCAACGCATAGAACTTCCGGTTTTTATCTGCCATAGCAGCAATGGGGGAGTTGTCTGTGTGAGCAATCGGACTAAAATCCTTCGGGTGCTTTTCTATCCTGTCACCGTGGCTCATCCATGCGACATTATGACGTTTAGATATTAACCCTTTAAACAGATCCGAAAAGTCGTCAATCATGAGTTCAGAACGGCCATACTCTCTTTTAACTGCCTTCGCTACTTTTCCGCCAAGACAATACGCCATAAGCTGCATTCCATAGCATACCCCTAATAAGGGAATTCCGAGTTCAAAAATTTTCCTGTCCGGGAAAGGGGCCTTTTTGTCATAAACACTGAAAGGTCCCCCGGAGAGGATAATGCCCTTTGGGGCAAATGATTTAATCTCGTCGACAGAAACGTTAAAGGAGAATATCTCTGAATAAACCTTATTCTCCCTGACCCTTCTTGCTATTAGCTGGGTATACTGGGAGCCGAAATCAAGTACGAGAATCTTTTCCTTGTGCATAAGTCATCACCACTCGAGTCTGTAATTCGGGGCTTCTCTTGTAATGATAACATCATGGACATGGCTCTCCCTTAATCCTGAAGGGGTCATCCTTATGAATCGTGCCTTCTTGCGAAGTTTCTCTATATTTTTTGAATCGCAGGAACCCATTTCAGACCTCAGCCCTCCAACAAGCTGATGGACATTGTCGGCAAGTGGTCCCTTATTCGGGACCCTGCCCTCAACACCCTCGGGCACCAGTTTTCTGGCTTCCACGCCTTCCTGGGAATATCTGTCTCTTGCACCGGATTCCATGGCTCCAAGAGAACCCATTCCCCTGTAAACCTTATAGCTTCTTCCCTGAAAAAGTACCGACTCGCCCGGGCTTTCATTGGTCCCGGCAAAAAGGCCGCCTATCATAACAGAGCTTGCCCCGGCAGCAATTGCCTTTGCTATGTCTCCGGAAAACTTGATGCCGCCATCTGCAATAATGGGTATACCTGCAGAATCAGCCACTTCTGAACAATCCTTTATTGCCGTAATCTGTGGAACTCCTGCTCCCGCAACAATTCTTGTTGTACATATTGAACCCGGCCCCACACCAACCTTAACCGCACTGACACCTGCAGATATAAGCTCTTTTGTTGCTTCTGGAGTAGCCACATTTCCAGCGACTATCTCAATTTCAGAGAATTTCTTTTTCAATTCCCTGATCGTGGATATGACAGCCTTTGAATGTCCATGCGCGGTATCTACCAAAATGACATCCACACCAGCTTTGGTCAGAAGCGCAGCCCGAACAAGGGCATCCTCTCCAACTCCCAAGGCCGCGCCGACTCTCAGTCTGCCGAGCTTATCCTTACATGCCCACGGATGCTTTGCCCTTTTTTCAATATCCTTTATTGTGATAAGCCCCTTAAGATTAAAATCCTTGTCCACAATAAGGAGTTTTTCAATCCTGTGTTTGTGCAGAACCTTTTGTGCCCTTTCAAGGGTAGTCCCTGCAGGAGCTGTTACCAGACCCTTTTTGGTCATAACTTCAGAGACCTTTCTCTGCGTGTTAGTCTCAAATCTCAGGTCCCTGTTCGTCAGTATCCCGACCAGTTTTTTGCCCTTCGTGATAGGAACTCCGGAAATCCTGTATTTCGCCATGATAGCAAGTGCTTTGGAAAGTCTATCGTGCGGCTGTAAAGTAATAGGGTCAACTATCATACCGCTCTCGGACTTTTTCACCTTGTCGACTTCTGTCGCCTGTTCCACCGCAGACATGGCACGGTGAATGATTCCAATACCGCCTTCTCTTGCAATGGCGATAGCAAGGCTGGATTCTGTCACTGTATCCATGGCAGCACTTACGAGAGGAATATTTATTCCTATGTCCTTTGTGAAACGCGTGCTTATATCCACCTCCCTCGGTAAAACATTCGACTTTGCAGGCAGCAAAAGCACATCGTCAAAGGTAAGCCCCACTTTTACATTGTCTTCTAACATAATTTAACTCCCGGTTTAATATTTAATGAACTTGATTACACCGATTTTTTAATACTGATTACACAGATTACCTTCCTCATTTATACGTTTGTTTCTATCTGTGTAATCTATGTCTTAAATCTGTGAAATCATTTATAACCTAAATTGAGCGATATAGGTTATAAATTAATTTCTATATAGGCTTTTTCTCTCAGACTTTTTATCCAGTCCTCATATCTCAAAATAAAGGCCTCCTCAAAAAGAATCTTTTTTATCTCATCCCTTATTTCTTCGACTTTGATACCTTTTCTTACGTCCTCAAGCTTTACTATATGCATGCCCGCAGAACTCCAGAAAGGCCTGCTCACCTCGCCCACCTGCAAGGTTAAAACAACATCTCTAATCTCTTTCAGAACGCTTCCATGACTTACAAATCCCAGGTCACCTCCGAATTTGCTCGTCGGATCTTCAGAAAACTCCCTTGCCAATTTCGAAAAATCTTCTCCATTGTCAATCATCTGAACTATCCTCTTCGCCCTGGCCTCAATCTCAGCCTTTCGGGAAACTCCATTGAGAAATATCTGCCTTATTCTGAATTCTTCCTCTGTCAGGTACTTTTCTCTGTTCGCATTATAATACTCCTCTATCTCTTTATCAGTAATCAGTATGCTGTCATTAACCCGGTTTTTCACTACCTTGGAAAGGAGGATCTGTTCCGCAAGCTGCTTTCTGTATTGTTCTAAAGTCAATCCTTCAGCCTTTAAGGATTCAGCCAGACCTTCATCCGTTAACTCATATTTTCTCCTGATATCATCAATTGCAGTTTCGGTCTCAGAGGCACTAACACCAAGCCTCAGCCGACGGGCTTCCTGAAGCTGCAGTTTTAAATCAATTATCTTGTTAAGAAAGGTGGGTTCCAGCGCTTCAACCTTTTTTTCCCGCTCTTTATCTGTAAGACCTTTGAGGATCTCTCCTCCTTCGTTCTCTATTTTCTCCCTGAGCTCGCTCCACGTTATGACCTCCCCGTTTACCGTTGCGACAACCCTGTCAAGCAAAAGTGAACTGTAAACCAGTCGCTGTAAAGGAGAAGCGATCAGAACCGCAAATACTATCAGTGGCACACATATGGTCTTTCTCATCTTCATCCGACGTTTTTTTATCCTGTTTAAACTCTTGCCGTTACGATATTTTGAAGCCTTCTGCCTTGCGATCAGGGGGCTATTTACCTCAGGATAAGGAACTTTAAATAAAGGCAATTATGCCATTGTTTGAAATTTTAATCAAGCCATAGGCACGATAAGTAAGCATTTCCTTTATCGTGATGGCAGGGTATGGTATTTGAGCAGTTTTTTTTACCGACCTGCCTGCCGGCAGGCAGGAATGAGCGATAATACCGTACCCTGCCATTTCTATCTTGAAGTTGCTTTATCACGGAAAAAGAAATGCTTCCGCGCCCATACTCTAATCT
>CAYFYW010000604.1:0-6543 GCA_964347425.1 uncultured Nitrospirales bacterium | reverse complement strand
TGTTGCCTTGTCCCCCTGTTTTCTTTGTGAAAACAAAGAAGGGGGACCTTATGTTATTAAGATAGTTGGTAAATCAATTCGAGTATCGGTTGCCATGCCTCAATATCTTCAACCCGTTTCATTTTTGTCGTTTCTACCCTTGAACCCTGAACCCTGTAACCGTGGATCTGAGTGGTTACATTTTTTTATGATCCTGATATTATAATTCACAGTATTCCTCTGTATAGTCAGGCAGTTCTTTGATTGTCGGGTTTTCGCCGCATATAGGACACGCCTTGTTCTTGGGTATTTTAACTTTTCGGAAGTTTGTCCCAAGCGCATCATATCTTAACAGTTCACCTTTCAAAGGACGGCCTTTTCCCAGAATCAGTTTCAGGACTTCGGTAGCCTGCAGGGCGCCCACAACGCCGGGCAATACCCCAAGCACCCCCGCTTCCTGGCACGAAGGTACAAGACCCGGCGGAGGCGGCTCTTCGAAAAGGCAGCGGTAGCAGGGCCCGTCTCCCGGCAAAATAGTCGTCACCTGACCTTCAAACCTGAGAATCGCTCCGCTGACAAGAGGTTTTTTAGACATCACGCATGCATCATTGACAAGATATCTCGTCGGAAAATTATCGGAACCATCCACCACAACATCGTAATCCTTTATCAGACCGAGAATGTTCTTGTTATTAATTCTCTCTTTTATCGCTACCACCCTGACTTCCGGATTTAATTCCTCAAATGTTTTCCTGGCCGAGTCCGCCTTATTTACTCCGAGAGTTTTTACGCTGTGGGCAATCTGCCGCTGAAGATTGCTGAGCTCAACGTTGTCATTATCAATAAGGGCAATAGTTCCTACTCCGGCAGCGGCCAGATAATAACCCACGGGGCATCCGAGACCCCCTGCACCGATAATAAACACCTTTGCGCTCGAGATTTTTTTCTGTCCTTTGCCGCCGACTTCAGGCAGTATGATATGTCTACTATATCTCTGAAGTAGCTCTTCTGTAAATTCCATCAGTCTTCAACCCCTTTTTTTACCTGAATAATCCAATCCGTATCATTTATCTTTTCCACTTTTAGAACAGTATGGCCGTAGTTAACCATAGCCTTGGGAATGCTTTCCGAAGCCTCTGGATAATCCAGTAATATTTCAAGTACCTGGCCAACTTCAATATTTTCTATTGCGAGCTTGGATTTAACAAGGGTGTAAGGGCATACCGCTCCTTTTATATCGAGTCTTTTATCTACTTTCAAATCTTTCAACAAACTAATCCTCCTTACCTTCAACCCGTATATACATTGTTTTCCCTGAAACAACAGAGAGTTTATTGATCTCCTTTAAGGCAAAAACCACATCTTTTTCTCTTGCTATATGAGTCATCATTACAAGGGGGACAGCCTTTTCCTTTTTCCTTCCCTTCTGTATAACGGATTTGATACTTATGTTGTATTTACCCAGGATACCGGATATTCTGGACAGAACCCCTGGCTTATCTATGGCCGAGAACCTCAGATAATAACTGCTCAACACGTCTTCCATTTTTTTTATTCTCAGATTTTGCCCCTCCGGCATCCCTGCTCCCGTTATCCTGTTGACTGCACCTGCTTTAATATTCCTTGCTATGTCCACTATGTCGCTGACTACCGCACTTCCGGTAGGCATGTCTCCGGCACCCCTTCCGTAATAAAGTGCAGAACCAACAGCATCGCCCTCGATGTATACCGCATTAAAAACATTATTTACACTCGAGATAAGATATTCCTTTGGCAGCATTGTTGGATGTACTCTCAATTCGATATAGCCATTCGTATACTTTGCTATAGCAAGGAGCTTGATCGTATAGCCAAATTCAGATGCAAAACGTATGTCTAAAGGGGCTATCCTGGTTATTCCCTCTGTATATATCTTCCTGAGGGGAAAAGGCACTCCGAAAGACAGAGAGGCGAGTATCGCAAGTTTATGGGCGGCGTCAATGCCTTCGACGTCGAGCGTTGGGTCTGCCTCAGCATACCCGAGTGCTTGCGCCTCTCTCAAAGCCGTCGAAAAGTCAATACCGTCTTCAGTCATTTTGGTAAGTATGTAGTTTGAGGTACCATTAATTATACCGTATATCGCCTGAATCCTGTTCCCTACCAGTGATTCTCTCATGATTTTTATTATGGGGATACCTCCGGCAACAGAAGCCTCAAAACCGACTTCAATTTTATTCTTTTGGGCAGCATTAAAAATATCAGAACCCCTGGTTGCGAGGAGCAATTTATTGGCCGTTACGATGTGTTTGCCTTTTTTAATAGCGTTGAGAATATACTCTCTGGCAGGATGAATTCCGCCGATGAGTTCAACAACTATATCAATAGTCGGGTTATTCATTACCGCCTCTGCATTTTGAATAAATACATTTTGCGGCAATTTCATTTTATCTTTTCGTTTAATATCAATATCAGCAATTTTTTCTATGACAAGGGGAAACCCCAGCCTTTTTTCCAGAAATTTGCTCTTTTCAAGGAGAATGCGCACAACTCCGGTGCCGACTGTTCCAAAACCGACAATACCTATAGATACTGCTTTCTTTTTCATTCTTTCCCCGTTACTTAGCCCTACTTTATAAGGAAGGTGTAACCACTTAAAAGAATATTATGCTCTAATTTCAGAGTTTTATTCAAGTTTAAACAAGAACTCGTAAGCATTTCCTTTTTCGTGATGGCAGGGTATGGTATTTGAGCGGTTTTTTTTACCGACCTGCCTGCCGGCAGGCAGGAATGAGCGATAATACCGTACCCTGCCATTTCTATCTTGAAGTTGCTTTATCACGGAAAAAGAGATGCTTCCCAAAAACTCTTACTGTCATTCAAACAGTAGACCATAGACATCAGACATTAGACTTGGGGAAGAAAAACGGTTTGAGATTTAACATAAATAAAGGAGTGGCAGTCAGAAGACAAATTAGCGTTTTTGGGATTTGGGAGAAGTCTGATGTCTAAAGTCTGAAGACCAGTGTCTGAATTACAGAAGATCTCTATAATCTCTTTGATAACACCGATAAGATACAGATTACGCCGATTAAAAATATACCAACACCTGTGCAGTCGTTTAAAAAATCGAAACTACTACAGGTTCACAGTTCAAGGGTTCATAGTTCAAGGTTAGAGAGCGATGAAGATTGAACGATCAACGAATTCAAAGATGTCTACGAACAAGCCAGACGAATCCCGCAACTGCGGGACTGCCATTCGCGGATTCATCAACTATCTCAAGAAATATGAAGATCGCAAGGCAACAACCCGTGAACCGTGAACCTAATAACCTGAGTAGTTACAAAAAATCTGTGTAATCAGGAGGGTAAGATTAGTGTTTCAAAGCTCTCTAAAAAAGTAGTTGACGAAAGCTGGATGTATTAGTAGAATTTAATCATGCAGGAAGCTGCTGGGAGAGATTTTTTTGAAAACATACGCCGTACCGTAAAGATTTCATATTTTGTTACCTCCATTGTCCCATTAGCCCTCCTTGTTTATTTTACCATAAAATACGCCTATCCTTACCTTACAAAAGGTGATTTGACAGGTTTGCCAATCCATATATTAGCTCTTCTTTTGCTTGCACTTCTTATATCAATCCTCGGACTTTTTCTTTCAATGAGGGCTACCAACACGTCAATTTTATCATTGCAAAACCTCTATGAAAGGTTAAACAGTGTTGTTGACGTTACAAAACAATTCAGAGAGACGCTCTATCTTGATATACTTCTGGAAAGTATTGTGAAATCAGCAATGCATCTTAATGCCGCTGAATCAGGCTCACTTCTTCTCTATGATGAAACAGGCAGTCTCAAGTTTAAAGTCCTTGTTGGAGAACGAGGCGAGAAAATAAAAGACAGGGTCGTAAAGCGGGGCGAAGGGATAACAGGCTGGGTTGCAGAGACCGGACAATCGGCGATAATTAATGATGTGAATACCGATAAACGCTTTAATCCTGACATTGACAGAGAAAGCGGGTTTAAAACAAGGTCCATCATGTGTACGCCGCTTATTTATAACAGTGAAGTTATCGGCGTTGTTGAGGTACTGAATAAAAAAAATGGTATTTTTACCAAAGAAGATGAGAAGCTGCTTTATAGTCTTTCCGACCAGGCAGCTATATCAATTGCACAGAGCAGGATATCTGAAACGCAGCATAGTGACATCATTCATATAACCGAAATCCTTTTAGGTGCACAGGATTATCACAGCCCCTTAAAGAAAGGACATGCAAGGAGGGTGGCGAGATACGCTAATCTCATTGGTAAGAAAATGGGACTCTCTGAAGCCAGTCTGAAAAATCTTTATCACGCCTGTCTATTTCATGATATAGGGCTTCTTAAGATTGACATTAATAATCAGGCGATAGAAGAAGAGTATATGAAACATTCTCAACTGGGTTATGAGATGATTGAACCTGTTTCGATCTGGAGTGAGGCTGCGGAGATTATCCTTTCCCACCACGAGAGATATGACGGTACAGGTTATCCGATGAAAAAGAAAGGTGAAGAAATCCCTCTCGGCGCAAGAATCATTTCTGTCGCAGATATATTTGATGTGATTACAAGCAGACATTCGTATAAAGAGCAGGTAGTCGATTATGATGCGGCAATTAATGAAATTGATACAAACTCCGGAACGCAGTTTGACCCCGCGGTGGTAAAGGCATTTAAGACTTCGATAAAAGATACAGACCTTATCAGTGATTAGCCCTACTTGGACCAAATTCCAATAACCAAATTACAAATTACAAATAAATCTCAATAACCAAATCCCAATGACCCAAAGCATCGGGGCAACTCTTAGCTTCCCTTATTCAGAGCTTTCTTGATGCCTTTCGCTGCCTGTTTTATCCTGTGTTCATTTTCTACCAGTGCAAATCGGACAAAACCTTCACCCGCCTCACCAAAACCAATGCCAGGAGAAACAGCGACCTTCCCCTCTTTAAGGAGAAATTTTGAAAATTCAAGCGACCCCATTTTTATAAATGCTTCAGGTATTTCAGCCCATACAAACATGGTTGCCCTGGGAGGCGGGATGATCCAGCCTGCATTAGTGAGGCCCTGTATAAGAGTGTTTCTCCGGCTTTCATATGTTGATCTTATTTCCTCGACACAGTCCTGGGAGCCTCTCAGGGCGATGATGCTTGCAATCTGGATCGGCTGGAACATGCCGTAGTCCAGATAACTTTTGATAGTTGTGAGGGCGTCAACAATTTTTCTATTCCCCACACAGAAACCCACTCTCCAGCCGGCCATGGAATAGCTCTTCGTTAGCGAGAAAAGTTCAACGCCTATATCTTTGGCCCCTGGAACCTGAAGAAAACTCGGTGCTTTATAATTATCAAAAGTAAGGTCTGCATATGCCAGGTCATGAATGACGATTATGTTGTTTTCTTTCGCGAAATCAACCACCTTCTGAAAAAAATCAAGCTCAACACATTCTGTAGTCGGGTTATGAGGGAAATTTATTATCAGGAATTTAGGCCGCGGCCATGTTGATTTAAAAGCATCTTCCATATTTTTAAAAAAATCTGTATCCCCGCCCCCGATAGGTACACTCCTGACATCTCCACCTGCTATAATCACGCTGTACTGGTGTATGGGGTATGCAGGGGCCGGGGTAATGGCTAAATCTCCCGGTTCCACCATGGCATAAGCGAGATGGGATAAACCTTCTTTTGAGCCAATGGTTACTACTGCCTCGGTATCATGATCCAGGTCAACATTAAAGCGCCTCTTGTACCATTCGCATATAGCCAACCTCAGCTGAGTTATACCTCTTGAAGCCGAGTACCTGTGATTTTTAGGAAGCTGTGCCGCTTCAATAAGCTTGTCTACAATGTGCCCTGGGGTCGGCAAATCAGGATTGCCCATTCCAAGGTCTATAATATCTTCGCCTTTTCTTCTTGCCTCCATTTTCAGGTGGTTTACAATAGCAAAGACATATGGCGGAAGGCGTTTTATTCTTTTAAATTCATACATGCTTATTCCTTTAAATACCGGTTATGGTTAAGGTCATGAGGCTGGTTTGGTTAAAAGGTCATGTAGTCAGCCCGCCACCTTTACCCAACTGCCATACCGGCTTCCTAACCCTAACCTTGGCCTTCAAACTTTTTTTATATAAGTCTCCGGCATTTATAGAACTTCTTGTAAGGGGTGATGAAGAAATTCCTTTAAACCCCATTTCAAGTCCTTTGATCCTGTATTGCTCAAACACTTCAGGTCTTATGTATTCTACCACGGGAATATTTTCCTTTCGCGGTCTTAAGTACTGGCCTATTGTTAAAAAATCGCAGCCTGATTCTCTCAAATCTCTCATGACCGAAATCACCTCGGACTTCTTTTCTCCGAGACCAAGTATAATACCTGATTTAGTCTCTATATCTGTAGAAAGAGCTTTTACTGATTTTAGAACGCAAAGGGAGACCGCGTAGTCGGCCTGCGGGCGAACCACGGGATATAGTCCTGGAACGGTCTCGACATTATGGTTAAACACATCGGGCCCGGCATCAAGCACGGTTCTCAGGGCGTTTATATCTCC
>CAYFYW010000603.1:0-5846 GCA_964347425.1 uncultured Nitrospirales bacterium | reverse complement strand
AAGAGCCAAATTATATACAACTAAGAAATTAGCAAAACTTTGATTTTAAAGATTTTTTTCTGAGTTCTCTGTGACCTCTGTGGCTAATTACAGTTTTTGGGCTTAAAAAAGGAGTAAGTAATTATTATTGACAGAAGGCTTATATTATCGTAAAATAAATTTATAATATATTTGAATAAATTATTCACTAAAAAGCATATTTGGGAGGCAGTGATGGAATTACAAACTGTTGTAGCACGATTTAGAAACAACACGATATTGAAAGGTAAAACTCGCGATTTTTTCCCAACAAAACCTCACTTCAACCTGGACATGTTTAACGGTGAGATAATATCTATTGATATGAAACAGTTGAAGGCAGTATTTTTTGTCAAGGATTGTGAGGGTGATAAAAACCGCAAGGATAACTATGGTGATGTTATAACCGGAGGAGGCTTGAAGATCAAGGTAAAGTTTTATGATGGCGAATTAGTCACCGGCTATTCCCTGAGTTACTTTGTGGCCCATCATGGTTTCTTCATGACGCCGGCTGACCTGCGATGCAACAACGAGCGCATTTTTGTTGTAACATCTGCAGTAGAAGATGTTGAATTCCTGTAACTCTTCATCTCCTTTTCTTTATTTCCCATAAATTGACAAAATCTCATTTTTTCGTTAAGTTCATAGTATGGGAATTTCCATATTTTGACAGGATTTTTTTAATTGGGGAATTAAAAAAGTATTTTGACAAGATTAACAGGTCGAAGTGGCTCTCAGGTCGGGTCGACTAAACTCCGACTCGCATCGAGATTTACCAGATTTATTATTATTTTATTACATATCCAGTTCATCCTGCATATCCTGTCAAATTTTTAGTTTTACTTCTGTTATCCTGTCTAAAAAGTCCCACCGAAGGCAGTTAATTTTTTTTGAATAAGCACATGCTTTGCACCTTTGACTGAAGGACTGAAGGATATGACGGAACAGATTGCTGCGTTATAAACATAACATTGTCAACCTCTAAATGATTCCTTATAAAGACGATAACCCTATTCGTATCTTTCCTTTTGTAACAATCGGTGTGATTGGGGTGAACATTATTGTCTTTATTTTGCAAATAATTTCCCCCGCAGATCGGGGGCAGACTGTATTTGCATATGGTGCAATTCCCCATTTTCTTTTGACTTTTAAGGCAGTTCAGCCTATTCATCCTGTTTTAACCGTTTTCACTTCCATGTTTATGCACGGTAGCCTTCTCCATCTTGGTGGCAATATGCTTTATCTCTGGATATTCGGGGATAATATTGAGGAAAAATTGGGACACCTGCGATTCTTGATATTTTACCTTCTCTGCGGTGTTGCGGCAGCGTACTGCCATGCTTTAACAGAACCTTCTTCGCTGGTCCCCATGATTGGTGGAAGCGGTGCTGTATCGGGAATTCTCGGGTCTTATCTGTTTCTGTTTCCTCGTGCAAGAGTTCATACACTGATCTTTCTGGGATTTTTTGTACAGGTTGTAAGACTTCCAGCCCTGGTCGTTATAGGTTTATGGGTAGTAATACAGTTTGTAAACGGCATCCTCAGCAAGGGGGTTGTCGGTCATGCCGGCGTTGCATGGTTTGCACATGTTGGCGGCTTTGTTTTTGGTATTTTGATGGTGTGGCTTTTTTGGAGTTCTAAAAGACGGTATTAATATTGAATAACACAGCACTGGTTTACGTTCGTTTTAGACATTCGCTTCTCATAAAGTATCCACCGTTCGTATCTAAGTTAAGCTAACCCTTAAATTGCCAGCAGTTAAGATGGGAATAATTTTGTAATTGGCCATCTAAAATTCAATAATATTTTTTATCTTTAATCTGTTTTCTGAGGCTAATCTTCAATATATGGCTAGTTTTAAGACTAATATGGAGTTTTATTGAGAAAAAGAGAGAAAAATGGCATTAATTGTCATAATTAGCCATTTTTTGTCATTTACCACCCTTTTATCACCTTGTTTTTAAATTTGATTAATAGTATATTAGCACTCGCCTCAGGAGAGTGCTAACAACATCCTGAAACCTTTTCTGATTATAACGAATAACTTGATACTAAGAAAGGAGAATTTGACTATGAAATTCAAACCACTTAAAGACAGACTTTTGGTTAAGTATTCTGAGGAAGCTGAAAAGAGCGCGGGAGGGTTATATATACCTGACGCTGCAAAAGAGAAACCGCAAAAAGGCGAAGTAATAGCTGTGGGGCCTGGTAGGGTAACAGACGATGGAAAGCTGCAGAAAATGGACGTAAAGGTCGGCGACATAGTTTTGTTCGATAAGTATTCGGGCTCGAAGATAACGATGGATAATATTGAGTATCTTATTATCAGGGAAGAAGATGTCCTGGGAATCGTGGGGAAATAAACGATAGAGAATCCCGTCACGTTCTTAAGACATACCGTTTGCTTAGGCAAAAAATACACAGATTGTACAGATAAACGCAAGGAATAATGAACATTACAAAAGGAGGAAAAGATGGCAAAACAGTTAATTTTTGATGAGGCGGCGAGAAGAAGTATCCTGAACGGCATAACCATCTTAAGCGATGCTGTAAAGGCAACTTTAGGCCCCAAGGGAAGAAACGCTATTCTTGACAAAAAATATGGTGCCCCTACCATTACGAAAGACGGTGTTACGGTAGCCAAGGAGATTGAGCTTAAGGATCCCTATGAGAATATGGGCGCTCAGCTCGTACGCGAGGTTGCCAGTAAGACCTCTGATGTGGCCGGTGACGGAACTACTACCGCTACTGTGCTTGCATATTCAATCTATAAGGAAGGCATAAAGTACGTTGTTGCTGGCGCAAATCCTATGGAAGTCAAGAGAGGTATTGAGAAAGCAATAGATGTGGTTGTGAATGAATTAAAAAAGCAAAGCAAGACTGTTCAGGAGAAGAAGGAGATTGCTCAGGTAGGAACAATATCAGCTAATAATGACCCTTCAATAGGAGACCTCATAGCTGAGGCGATGGACAAAGTAGGGAAAGACGGTGTTATTACTGTTGAGGAAGCAAAGAGCATGCAGACAACCCTTGATGTAGTTGAAGGAATGCAGTTTGACAGGGGCTACATTTCCCCTTACTTTATTACTGACCCCGAGAGAATGGAGTGCGTTCTTGATGATGTTTACATACTTATTCACGAAAAAAAGATAAGCGCAATGAAAGACCTGTTGCCAATACTTGAGCAGGTTGCGAAGTTGGGAAAACCTCTTTTCATCATTGCAGAAGAGGTTGAAGGTGAAGCCCTTGCTACACTTGTAGTGAATAAGCTTCGTGGTACCCTTCAAGTAAGTGCGGTTAAGGCCCCTGGTTTTGGAGAAAGGAGAAAGGCAATGCTTGAAGATATTGCCGTCCTGACAGGGGGAACGATGGTATCTGAAGACCTCGGTATAAAACTTGAGAATATTAAACTGTCTGACCTTGGAAGGGCGAAAAAGATTAACATTGATAAGGAGAATACGACAATTGTTGAGGGTGCAGGTGAAACAAGTGAAATCCAGGGACGCGTTAAACAGATAAAGGCACAGATTGCGGAAACTACATCTGATTATGACAGGGAAAAACTTCAGGAACGTCTTGCAAAGCTTGTTGGGGGTGTTGCGGTAATCAATGTTGGTGCTGCAACGGAGACAGAGATGAAGGAGAAAAAGGCAAGGGTTGAAGATGCACTTCATGCGACAAGGGCTGCTGTTGAGGAAGGGATAGTTCCCGGCGGAGGTGTTGCTCTCCTGAGATGTATTCCTGCCCTCGGCAAAGAGAAGCTCGAGCATGATCAACAGGTCGGTGTAGATATAGTAAAAAGGGCACTTGAAGAACCGATAAGACAAATCGTAATAAATGCCGGTCAGGAAGGCTCTGTTGTTGTTGAGAAAGTTAAAATCAGCAAAGATCCTAATTATGGTTTTGACGCCAATGCCGAGGAATTTGTTGATATGATGAAAACGGGCATCATTGACCCAACCAAGGTTACAAGATATGCCCTTCAGAATGCTGCATCAATCTCGGCCCTGATGCTCACAACGAGCGTGATGGTGACTGATATTCCAGAAGAAGACAAAATGCCTAAGATGCCGGCTGCTCCTGGTATGGGCGGCGGCATGGAAGGGATGTACTAAGAAAAGAGCTTAGAGTTCAGATAACAGAGCACAGACAAACAACAATACTGAAAGAAAAAGTTCAGAACAAAGAATACAGAAGACAGACAGAAGCGAAAAGGAGCAGGAAAAATCCTGCTCTTTTTTTTCATCTCCAACTATAATATTTTGTGCTATAATACCCCTTGTTTGAGGTGAATTGTTTAAGAGACCGTTGAAAAAGTCCTCAACGGTCCTGGACTGCTCGAAAATTGGTTTATACAGAGCGATTGAAAAATATTTATTTCATAGAGGCAAAATCTCCGGGCGCCCATATCTTCAGCAGGACGGCACTCCCCAGATTGGGTTCAATCCTGTTAGCCACAATCTTGAAAAAGAAGGGCTATAATGCGAAGGTATTTATCGAGGATATTTCAAGGCCTGACTGGAAGCTCCTGGAAGACGCAGATCTTGTCTGTATTTCTTCTATCACATCTACTGCTCCAAGGGCTTTTCAGATTGCAAGAAGGTTTAGCAATATGGGAATCCCCGTTGTTATGGGGGGCCCACACTCTACCTTCATGCCGGAGGAAAGTCTGGAGAATGCTGATTATGTCGTCAGGGGGGAAGGGGAGGAGACCATTGTTGAGCTTGTTGAACATCTTAAAACCGGATTTCCACTCAATTCAATTAAGGGCCTGTCATTTAAAGCTTATGGTAAAATAGTGCATAACCCCGGCAGGGAGCTTATTCAGGATCTTAATGACGCCCCTGTCCCTGATTTCAGCCTTGTCTATAATTGGAAAAAAGCCAGTGTTGTACCTATAGCCACGTCAAGAGGATGTCCCTTTGCATGTAAGTTCTGCTCTGTTATCCCCATGTTTGGCAGAAAATACCGTTTTAAGTCAATTGACAGGGTAATAGAGGAGATTAAAGCTGTCTCCTCCCAAAAGGCACATTTCTTTTTTGTTGATGATAACTTCGCTGCCAACAAAGGGAGAACAAAGGCCCTGTTACAGGCGATGATGGATAACAATATTAAAATAGAATGGAGTGCGCAGGTACGCACGGATATCGCAAAGGACCCCGAACTTATAAAATTAATGGAAGCCGCAGGCTGTTTTTCAGTCTATATCGGATTTGAGTCTATTAATCCAAAAACTCTTGCCCTGTACAATAAAGGACAGGGGGTCGAAGACATTGATAAATCCATCAGACTGATAAAAAAGCACTCAATAAACATCCACGGGATGTTTGTATTGGGCTCTGATACAGATGACATTGAAACTATCAAAAAGACACAAAAATATGCGAAAGAGCTTAATATAAACTCTGTCCAGTTTATGATGCTTACTCCCCTGCCGGGAACGCCTGTTTTTGAAGAATTAAAAAGTGAGGGGCGCCTTATCCATACTGACTGGAGTAAATACGATGCCCATCATGCAGTATTCGAGCCGAAGTTAATGACGGCCTTTGAACTTCATATTGAAACTTTAAAAGCAATGGCTAAATTTTATTCGTGGATATCTATATTACGTAACCTCTGGAGGTTTGATTTTTTCTACGGATTTGTTGGCTTATACGGAAAAAGATCTGTAAAGAAATCCCTGTCAAACGGGAAAAAATATTTGGAACACGTAAAGGAGCTTATTCTTTCGGAGTTTGATAAAAAAACCGACAGACTGAGAAAATGTTTCCCTCGAAAACAGAGGGTGAATAAAAATATCATTTTAAAGACTATTTCCATGGAGAAAA
>CAYFYW010000602.1:0-1966 GCA_964347425.1 uncultured Nitrospirales bacterium | reverse complement strand
GATAAGACATTTTGTCCTCTTGGAGACGGGATAGTTGTAGTTGTCGATGCTATGTTTATGCATTTCAAAGATGAATTTGAGGAACATATAAAAAATAAAGTTTGTGGCGCGGTGAAAGTCTGATGATTCTGATAACTATTGACGATAAGGAAATAAAACTTGAGAAACCGGTTATGGTCCTTGAGGCTGCGAAACAGGCAGGTATAAAGATACCTACACTCTGTGATCATGAGCATCTTAAACCTTTTGGGGGCTGCAGGCTCTGTCTCGTTGAAGTGGAGCAGATGGATACCCTGCAGGCGGCATGTACGCTCTTAACGATAGACGGTATGGTGGTAAGGACCGAGTCTGATCAGATAGCTAAGGCCAGAAGGGGGATGTTGGAATTTTTACTTATAAACCACCCTCTTGATTGTTCTTACTGCGATAAGGCGGGAGAGTGCGAATTGCAGGATCTTGTTAATAAATACGGCCCGACTGTCGGCAGGTATAGAGAGGAAAAAAGAAAAGTTCCTGAAAGTCATGAAGATCAGATTTTCGTAAGAAACATGGAAAGGTGTATCGTGTGTACAAGGTGCGTCAGGATGTGTGACTCCGTTCAGGGCGCGTCTGCTATTGGTATCATCGGGAGAGGGAACCGCTCAAGAATGGAGCCTTTTTCTTCAACCTCGTTTGACTGTGAGTATTGTGGCAACTGCCTTTCAGTTTGTCCTGTAGGAGCGATACTCAGCCGCTTATACATTCACAGTTTCAGACCCTGGCAGGTGGACAAAGAAATAGAGACTATCTGTCCATATTGCGGTGTTGGCTGTTCTCTTGTAGTGCAGGTAAGAGACAATTCCATAAAGCGTGTAGTACCAAGACTGGGACTCGGGTTAAACAACGGGCTGCTATGTTCAAGGGGCCGCTTTGGTTATGAATTTATAGGGAGTCCTGAGAGGCTCAGGATGCCACTTGTGAGAAAAAATGGCAAACTTGAGCAAAGCACATGGAGCGAGGCTTTAAGCCTTGTTGCAAATAAATTAATGGAAATAAAGGATGCAGACGGAGGGTCGGCTATTACCGGTATTGCGTCACCGAGATGTACGAAAGAGGATAACTATATATTCCAGAAATTTATGCGCATGGCTTGTAAGACAAACAATATAGATTCAATTTCGAGAACAGGTTTTGCGGCTGCTCAGAGCTATGTAGAAGCTATCCTGGGTCAGGGTACAACAGCAAACATAATAGCGGGACTTAAACATTCCGATACAATATTGGTTGTTGGTGGTGACCCTTGCGCTGTTAATCCAATACTCGGGCTTGCAATAAGGGCTGCAATAAAAAATGGAGCAAAAGTCCTTGTACTGGGTAATGCAAAAGGGCTGGAAAGATTCTATACCGTTAAGGTAGTACCTCCTCTTTTTAAAGAATCAGATGTACTTGAATTACTTTTGGCAAGGATATCCACAGTAAAAGGTCCTCGTGGTGAAAAACCTGCTGTTGATAAAAGAATTAGCGAGCTATCAGAGAAACCTGCAAAAATAGAAGTCGAAGGGCTGAAGGAGTTTGAGAAGATACTCCTTGACGGTAAATCTATTTCTATTGTCACTGGCATGGAACTGGTTCAGCGATCTGACGGACACAGAACACTTTTTGCTATTGCCGGTCTTACACATATTCTTGAGGCAAGACTTTACCTTTTATCTGAGAAACCAAATGAACAGGGGCTCGTCGATATGGGCTGTCTGCCTGATATGCTTCCAGGAGGAAGACCTGTAGAGATAGGTGATTTCAGAAGGAGATTTGAGACCATATGGAAAGAAACTATTCCTGAAAAGGAAGGTTTGAGTCTTTTGGAAATAATAGAGGGTGTTAGAAACAAAAATATAAAGGCCTTATATATCATAGGTGAAAATCCTGTCTTTAATCTTCCTAATGGTTCTTCTATAAAAGATGCCTTGAAATCTCTTGATTTCCTTGT
>CAYFYW010000601.1:0-2733 GCA_964347425.1 uncultured Nitrospirales bacterium | reverse complement strand
TGATAATTTTGCAATTTGTTATCCCTTGACCCCTTGAATCCCTTACATCCATTTCAACTTTTATACGAAAGAGCCAAAATAAACTTACCAAAAGCAGTTGACATTTAACCTCAGCGGGTCCTTCCCCATTTTGCAGAAACAATGCAGGCCATTGCAGACACTTAACCCTATTCATTCAGAAAACCTGCCTGTGTGTTTATTTTAAGCATAAATGGTATCCCGTAAGAAATTGACTTACAGTACTATAGTCCCTACAATATTTTAACATGGCCTGGAATACCTCTTTTATTGCTTTTTCTGTCTTATGAAGAGATTGAAGAAACGGCTTAAGGAATTCAGGGCATTAAGAATCAGCCTGAGCCTCAAATTTATCATCGGGGTAGCTGTTACATTGATAATAGCCATGAGTATATCATTTTATTTTATTTCAAAAAAGCACGAAAACATCGCCCTGTGACAACTGGATATGCAGGCAAAGGCATTATTCAAACAGATTGCTCTTACGAGAAAATGGATCGCTGATCACGGCGGTGTTTTTGTAGAAAAGGCTCCATGGAGAGGCCCCGGTCCTTATCTTTCAGAGGCAGAGATAGTAGACATCAAGGGCAGAAAATTCATAAAGGAAAGCCCTGCAATGGTGACAAAAGAACTCTCTGAATATGCAAGGGAGAAGTATCTCTCCCTGTTTCAATCTTCTTAAGGAGGTGTAAGATGAGAAAAGTATTTCAGTTAGTAATCGTAGCCTGCTTCCTTGTTGTGGGAACAAGTTCATTTGCCGTAACAAAAAGCAACATTCCAAAAGTTTTGTCAAAAGCCACCATGGAGTGTGTTGAATGTCACAAGGAGACGCATGTCAGCATTTACCAGCAGTGGGGTTACAGCAAGCATTTTCGTGCCAATATTGGTTGTTACGAGTGCCACGAAGCGCAGGAAGGAGACGCAGACGCTTTCGAGCATGAAGGCAGATTCATTTCAACCATTGTATCGCCTAAGGATTGTGGAAAATGCCATGAGAAAGAGGCTGAAGAGTTTATTAATTCACACCATTCAAAAGCCGGCAGGATTATGGGTTCTCTGGATAATGTACTTGCAGAGGTTGTTGAAGGCAACAGGGGCATGAAAACAGAAGGGTTTCCGGATGGTATTTCTGCGGCCGCTGTTAATGGCTGCTGGCAGTGTCACGGGTCTGTTGTAAAAGTCAATGAAGACGGCAGACTCGATCCCGCTACCTGGCCCAATACAGGTATGGGAAGGGTAAACCCTGATGGTACAGAAGGTAGCTGCACAGCGTGTCATCAGCGCCATGAATTTTCAGTCGCGCAGGCACGTCAGCCTGAAAACTGCGGTAAATGTCATATGGGTCCGGACCATCCACAAATAGAGATTTATAAGGAATCCAAGCATGGAATCAACTATTATGCCAATAAGCAAAAGATGAATCTCGATTCTTCTAAATGGGTTGTGGGTGAAGATTATTTTGCTGCGCCTACCTGTGCGACCTGTCACATGTCAGCTACCGATGATATGCCTGTTACACACAATGTTGGTCTTCGTATTAAATGGAATAACCGTCCGGCACAGTTGAAACTTGCACATGAGACTGATAAAAAGTGGGGACTGGCTTCTGCTGCAGTTACCGGAGATATGCGCAAAGAAAATATGGTAAGAGTCTGTATCAAGTGTCATAACGAAAACTTTGTCGAAGCTTTTTACATGCAGTATGAAGCCCAGCTCCAACTCTATAGTGAAAAATGGGCTAAACCTGGTGAGAAACTTTATAAAAAGGCAACAGAAGTGCTTCAAACGGTTAAGGGTGAAGAATACGCCAAGTTTGCTCAAAAGATAGACTATACATGGTTTGAGCTCTGGCATCATGAAGGTCGCAGAGTCCGTCATGCGGCATCCATGCAGGCTCCTGATTACACACAATGGCACGGTAATTACGATCTGGCCAGAAACTTGTATGGAGAGTACGTCCCGGAACTGGAGGAAGTTGTTGAGATGGGCAAAAAAAGTGACAATCCAAGAGCGAATGAACTTGCGGTTGACTTAGAAAAGATGCTGACCGAAGTCATGAATGATGAAAACCATAAGTGGTCTATTGGTAAGGAAGACCCGAAAGCTAAGTCTGAGCGGCAAAGACGTCAGAATGAGTTTAATACCCGCTATAAATAGTTATTGGAGAGCGGGGAATAAGGCCCCGCTCTCCATATCCTTTTTACCACTGTTATATCTCCCTGACGTTTCACAACTTACGATAATCAACGGAAGTAATAAATCCTTGGGGGGTATAGACTATAGAATACTGCCATTGCTGCAGTTATGAGGTCATTCTGAACCCTGAAAGCGTTATTCTGAACTCCCATTCTCCGTAGGTTTACTCCGACGGATGAATGTTTCAGAATCTCTTCAGGGCAGGCTTGTTTCAGAATCTTAGCAGGGGAAACAGCTAAAGAACTGCCATAGGGCATGGAAGATAAACTTGATAACTCAGTTTTATCCTGGATGGAAAGATTTAAGGGAAGGTTTTTTAGAAGATGCTGAAACGAGTTCAGCATGACATAAAGGGCAGTCCAGAATTCAGTTTCATAAACATCTGGTTACAGGATTACCCTCCCTGATGTTTCGCAACTTACGATATAATCAATATGGTTGTAGATTTTATTGAAGGAAATAGTATATATTATTAAGGTTATGCTTATTTTAATCTGTTTTATATCGATTGTTTTTATT
>CAYFYW010000600.1:0-6521 GCA_964347425.1 uncultured Nitrospirales bacterium | reverse complement strand
AACGATGAAAATTATCACGCAGGAAATGTTTTATTGCAAGACCTGACGCATAATCAGTACAGATTTGTAAATGATTGAACTTAAAGGATACTTAGATGCGAAATCTGGCTGGGGCGGGAGGATTCGAACCTCCGAATGGGAGATCCAAAATCTCCTGACTTACCATTTGTCGACGCCCCATTCACCTTCTGCTTTTTGTGTCAGTTCGTTATTGTCCGGACAGCCGCCGTCCAACAATCTTTGAAAACCTTTGACGCCCTAACTGCCTCCTCATCAGAATTAAACACACCAAAAACTGTCGGTCCGCTGCCACTCATCAGGGAATAAACAGCACCTTCACTTATCAGCTTTTTTTTTATACCATCTATCACAGGAAAGCTTTTCGCGGTCACAGATTCAAGATCATTCTGGCTCCGGCTGTTACTTAGCGAACACGCCTTCCCTATGGCACGCATAAAAAACTTATTATTTTCAACCTTATCTATTCTTTTTGTCAACCCGGAATCGATTCCCGACAGCCCGTTACTCTGACACGAATCGCCTCCGGGAATCGACTCCGGCGATTCGCGTCCACGAACTGATTTCAGGCTCTCATAAGCCCAACGCGTTGATACATTTACAGAAGGCTTGACGAGTAAAATATTAAAGGGCTTTGTTGACTCACATGAAATTATCCTGTCTCCCCTGCCCTTAACAACTGCAAGTGGGCCATAGAGAAAAAATGGAACATCAGAGCCAATCTGTTCAGCTAACACGCACAGCTCATCACGAGAGAGTCCTAATGACCATACCTTATTCAGTCCGAGGAGTGTTGAAGCCGCATCGCTACTGCCTCCACCGAGTCCGGCATCAACAGGTATATTTTTACTCAGTCGAATTTCAGCGCCGGCACGGACATTATATTTTTTTTTTAATAAAACAGCAGCCTTATAAACAAGGTTTTGACTGACTGGAATTCGCAGATCCGTTAATAAGGTTAAATCCTGGGAAGGCGATAAATCAATATCATCATAAAGGCTGATCTTTTGCATAAGGCTCTCAATATCATGATAACCGTCATTTCGAAGACCAATGACCTTTAAAAACCAATTTATTTTTGCAGGAGCCTTTACTGTGAGCATATATTAAAAAAATTACTCCGTTACTCAGGGTCACCGCATCTCTGCTTTCCCGTGTCTGAGTCTTTCTATTTTTTCCTCGACTCTCTCTTTGAGCCCTTCTTCCTTTTCATGAAACTTAAGGGATTTCTCCCATGCATCTATAGTCGCTTTTTTATTATTTAATTCTAGATATACATCGCCCAGGTGTTCGTAAATTACAGGGTCATCATCGGTCATCTCGACAGCCTTTTTTATTTCTCTCAAGGCGTCATCATATCTGCCCTTCTTGAAGTAGACCCAACCAAGGCTGTCCCGAATATATCCCCTATCGGGTGCTAATTTAATAGCCTTTTCTATGAGTTCAAGGGCCTCATCGAGATTTATATTTTTCACAGAATAGGTATACCCCAGATAATTGAGAGCATCGATGTGATTAGGGTCAAGCCTGATGGTCTCCTTTAACTGGGAAAACATTCTCTCGTATCTCTTTGTTTTTTCATATACTACAGCAAGTCTAAAATTTAGTTCAACGTGATCCGGCGCAATAGACAGTCCTTTCTCATACATTTTTTCAGCATTAACATAATCGTTGTTTTGGATATGTAAAAAAGCAATATGCAGATATGCATCCGGGTTTACGGGTAAGAGTTCCAAAAGAATCATAAATTGCTCTATCGCCTCCTCATAATTTCCCATCTCAGCCAGAACATTTGAAAGAGCATATATAGCTCTTACATTCTTAGTCTCTATTGAAATAATGTCACGCAATTCTCTGATTGCCTTTTGAAATTCTTTATTCGCCGTGTAAACATCAGCCAGTGTCAAACGCGCATTTATGTTCTCCGGTTTCTCCCTGATAATTTCTATCAGATGTTCAACTGCTTTGTCAGAAGATTTTTGTTCAATATACAGACTGATAAGTCTTTCTCTGATGCGTTCACTATTCGTACCATGTGTGGACAGTTTGATGGCATCCTCATAATTCTTTATTGCCATATCACTATTTCCAACCCTCTCATACGCAATACCCAGGAAATAATAAACAGGTTCAAAATGGAAGCCCGATCCAATAACCTCTTCAAATCTCCTGACGGCTTTTTCATACTCTTCTGTCTCAAAATAAATCTTTCCCAGATAATATTTTGCCATCATATTCGTGGGTTCAATCGCGATGGCCTCTTTAAATACCCTTATCGCCTCATTGAAATTTTCATCGACTGAATGGAGATGACCGAGCATTATGTAGTTTTTGACTTTTAAAGGATCCAATTTTATTATTTTTTCGTAAATATCTCTAGCTTTTTTAATTTCTCCCTGATTGCTGTAAATCTCTCCCAATAATGTTAATGCCGGTATATAATCAGGCGCTCTCTGAATTGTCTCTTCAGCGGTCTTCATTGCATCCTCCACATTATCTGCATTCAAAAAAGCCCGGCTCAGTTCGGTCCTGAGATATATGGATTCGGTATCCTCTTTTAATGCCCGACTAAGGTATTCTACTGCTTCCTTCCAGTTATGCTCTTTTTCTGCTTGAACTGCCCTGAAGTAATAATATAAAGCCTCCTCAGAAGGCTGCGATACCACATTTTTTTCAGAAAGCGAGCATGAGCCGGAGAAAAGTATTATCACTGCTAAAAGCACCAATCTGATAGCTGACTTCATAATTTCATTATGGCACAAATGAGAATTAATTGACAATTAGTCAGGATTCAAGTTACTAAACTCAAAACCTAAACCGTAAATCCTGAATGAGACCCCGAGTTGCCAAAAATATGGCGTACATGCTAAATTTATTATCAAAATGAAAAACCTTTTGAAAAATCTTCCGGAGACAGGTGTATTGATAATTGGTGATCTCATCGTTGACCGGTACCTCAAGGGCACGGTAGAGCGGATTTCCCCTGAGGCTCCGGTACCTGTTGTGGAAGTCTCGGATGAAGAACTGCGTTTAGGCGGTGCTACAAATGTAGCCAATAACATTTCATCTCTCGGGGGTAAGGTTTTTATCACTGGTGTTATCGGAAACGACGGAATGGGAAATGAATTACTGCGGGAACTTCAAGAAAAAGGAATTAATACTGATGGTATTGTCGAGGTAAAAAATAGATTTACAACGGTAAAAACGCGGGTCGTTGCTCATAATCGTCAGCAAGTGGTCCGGTTCGATAAAGAAATGAAATCTGACATCAGCAAGAAAACACAATCACTCCTCTTAGACTATATCCGGGATTGTCTTGCTGAAATAAGAGCAATAATTATTGCTGACTACTGTAAGGGTGTTGTAACAAAAAGCCTTATAAAAAAACTGCTTGAACTTACCCGTTCCAGGGTATTTGTTGCTGTTGACCCTAAAATAGGTCATTTTGATCTTTACAAGGGCGTAAGCATAATAACGCCCAATGTCAGTGAAGCCTCATTTGGCTCAGGGATTAACATAACAGATGACGACAAAACGCTCAGGAGGGCTGGAGACATATTACTGAAAAAGCTACAGACCAAAGCTGTCCTGATTACCCGTGGCGACAAGGGAATGACTCTTTTTGAAGAACGTGGTAAGATATCCCATATCCCGACGTTTGCAAAAGAGGTTTATGATGTAACAGGGGCAGGAGATACGGTAATTGCAGCCTTCACATTATATCACGCTGCCGGTGCATCGCTGAAGGAAGCGGCAGAATTTGCCAATCATGCGGCAGGTATTGTAGTCGGAGAAGCTGGAACTGCTGTTGTGACACCGGAAGAAATTAAAGAAAGTATTCGTATGAATAAAAAAATTAATTAACCCCCATAAAATATTAAACATATAACGGGGCGGGCACAGAAAAATACATTGATATTAAGAAACAATGAGACTATCAAATAGGGCATTATCAATTAAACCTTCTCCGACACTCTCGCTTGATGCCAGGGTAAAATCTCTCAAGGCCGGTGGAGTCGATGTCATAAATTTTGGCGTGGGAGAACCGGACTTTGATACCCCCGAAAATATCAAAGAAGCGGCAATTAAGGCTATCAGGGATGGATTTACAAAATATACTCCTGTAGGTGGTACCGACGAGTTAAAAGCTGCAATTATTGAAAAATTTAAAAAGGATAATAACCTCGTATACGAAAAAAATGAAATCATTGTCTCATGCGGCGCAAAACACAGTCTATACAATGTCTCATGCGCACTGTTTGATGAGGGAGATGAAGTCATAATCCCCGCGCCCTACTGGGTTTCATATCCAGACCAGGTTCTATTAAATAATGCGGTGCCTGTCATAGCCAGGACAGAGGAGAAAAACTCTTTTAAGATAAATCCGAAACTCCTCGAATCCTCTCTCTCAAAGAAAACAAAGGCATTGATTCTCAACAGCCCTTCTAATCCTACAGGACTTGCCTATGACCAGAAAAGTCTGGAGACAATTGCAGAAATTGCTCTGAGAAACAATTTTTATATAATTTCTGATGAGATTTACGAAAAACTCCTTTACGACGGATTCAGTCATATAAGCATCGCATCTTTAAATAACGATGTAAAGCAACATATTATAACGGTGAACGGCCTTTCAAAGTCCCATGCGATGACCGGCTGGCGAATTGGCTTTACAGCAGGGCCGGAAGAAATTATTGGTGCTATGACTAAAATCCAGAGTCAGTCAACCTCAAACCCTACATCTATTGCCCAGAAAGCCGCTGTTGAAGCACTCGCTGGAACACAGGACTTTATTCATAAAATGGTTTCTGAATTTGATAAGCGGAGGTTATTTATCATTGAGCGACTCAACAGAATAAAGGGTATAACATGCGTCACGCCTGTAGGCGCATTCTATATCTTTCCAAATGTTTCATCTTTTTATGGCAAGCAATTTAAGAACAGGCAGATAAATTCTTCTTTTGATTTAACCTCCTATCTTCTCGATGAAGTGAATGTTGCGGCAGTTCCGGGTGGAGCGTTCGGCGATGACAGATATATCAGACTCTCTTACGCGACATCTATGGAGAATATCCAGAAGGGTCTTGACAGAATTGAAAACGCCTTGTTAAATCTTCATTAGAGACGAGAATGACTTAATTATAATTATTTTTATTGAAAAAAAAATTTAAAATATAATATATAATATAAGGAATACCTAAAATGCTTACTCAGATGAAAATAGAAGGACTGCTTTTTGACCCGAGGAGTAATATGTACATTTTACTCCTGAAAGAAATAAACGGGAATGACACGCTCCCGATATGGATAGGAAGACCGGAGGCGGATTCAATTGCCCTCGCTATCGGGAAAATATCAACTCCCAGGCCGCTTACTCATGACCTGATCAAAAACGTATTTGAGGGTATGAAAACGAAAGTAACAAGAGTTGTAGTAACAGAAATAATTAATAATACTTATTATGCGGTGATTTATCTTGATAGGGGCGGGGATGAAGTCTCTATTGATTCAAGACCCAGCGACGCAATTGCCGTGGCTGTAAGAATGAATTCTCCAATCTTTGTTGAAAAAACCGTCATAGAATCCAAGAATAATGACGAACTTGAGGAATGGTTAAGGAACCTGAAGCCAGAGGACTTTGAGAATGTTATGTAACCCCCCTTCTTGCTTTCGCAAGAAAGCAGGGGGGTGAACCTTTCAATAGTGTGCTGACAAAGACGGAAGGAATTGTCCTTAAAACGCAGAAATTTGCGGAGGCAGATTTAATAGTAACCTTCCTCACCCTTAGCAGAGGAATAATCAAGGTTTTTGCTAAGAGCCCCAGAAAGACAAAAAGCCGATTTGGAAGCAGTCTGGAACCCCTGACACATACGAAGATCACGCTCCTGGGAAAAGAACAATCCATGCCCAGGATTACCCAGTCCGATATCATCAATTCATTTCAAAGCCTGAGAGAGAATTTTAAAGATTTCCTGTATATGTCAAAACTTGCGGAGATACTTCTTTCCATAACACCGGAAGGTATACCCAACCAAAATCTTTTTCTATTTTTCCTTAACACCATGTATATCCTCAAATCTCTGGGACAGAGACAAAACGACGTCATCTACCTCATTTCCCAGATACGCCTTCTTGCGGTACTGGGCTATGCCCCCCGTCTTAAAGGTTGTGGAAAATGCGGCACAAAGGGTTTAGAATTTTATCCCCATTCAGGCAGCATTCTCTGTAAAAAATGCGCTCTTTCTTCGAAAGGGGAAAGGAAAAGTCCTATAAAAATTACAGACAGAGTTGTGCGTTTTTATTCTCATTGTGTCGGATGGCCGATCCATGCCTCAACCCGACTCAGACCTTCCCGTGAAACAATATCAGCACTCTCTGTCCTGCTTGAGGAACATTTAACTTATCTGCTTAATAAAAGGCTTATGACTTCAGAATTTCTTGCAAAGACGTAAGAGGTTAAAGGAGATGACATGTGTGAAGCCAATGCATATATTGAAAAGAAC
>CAYFYW010000599.1:0-3134 GCA_964347425.1 uncultured Nitrospirales bacterium | reverse complement strand
TTCAACACCGACCTCCGCCCCGTTTCCTATCTTTATAATCTTATGCTCTGGGCTGAAATCCATGGAGGTGGCTGGCTGAATCCAGTTCTTGATCTGGGTGAGCATGAAACCTCTGTTCTTGTTGGAGTTGTCCTGATTTTCTTGACCCTTTTCTTCGTAAGAAGAAGGCAAGCAGCATTCTATACCTTATTCACAACAGGTTATTTCACTATGGCATTTTCTCTCATTGTAATCCTCGCATACCAGGCACACTCCGGTTATATCTATGAAACGATTGGCCTTCTTGCAGGGACTTTTATGTTAGGGGGTGCAGTTGGGGCATACGTTATGAGGGATGTTCAGAAGCAGTTACAATGGCTCAGGATATTCGACCTCCTGGCGATAATTCTCATGGTCTCAGCCGTTCTGTTTATGAAAAAAGAGCCTGTTTTCTACCTGTTTATCTTCATCTCCGGCTTGCTGGGAGGAGGACAGTTTGCTACTGCAAACCTGTCTCTGAGAGAAAAGGGAAGCGACAGAACAGCAGGCAAACTCTATGCCATTGATCTTGCCGGCTCATTTCTCGGTTCCTTTTTTACAGCAATATTCATGGTTCCTTTGACAGGAATCCATAATACAATCATGTTTTTGATATTTATAAAGACACTGTCTCTTGTTGTTCTTATGAGATACAGGAATGCATGAATTGCGGAAAAACAAATATAACTCAAAATCGTGATGTTTGAATGTTTAACCGAAATAATACTGATATTGTTCAAAGATTTATCAGCACCCCTTTTTCCAAAGAGGGGGACAGAGGAATGTTCTGCATTATTGTAAACGCATTTTTTGTATTAAAGATATGAATAAACTTAGAATTATTTTATTGCTGGTAACGATTGCCTCTTTAACGGCAGGTTTTATCCTGAAACCTGAAGAGAGGATTGAAGAAAGGCGGTATCTGAAGGAGGTTGCCCCTGATGTCCGGTTCTCCGAGAAAAGTGGTGTGCCACCACATTATCAGTCCGAAATCGGGATCGCTGCCTTTAACACATACGACGTAGTCCCCTCAATCAGGGGATACGCCGGACCAATTAAAACCCTTATCGCCCTGAACACAGATGGAGAGATTACAGGCATAAGAATACTTGCTCATAGAGAGACAAAAAATTATATACATTACATGGAAGGCCAGGAATACCTGAGCCAGTTTCTTGGCAAGAGCGTAAATGACCCCTTTGAGATTGACAGAGACATTGATGGCATCAGCAGGGCGACGGAGAGTGTAGAGGCACTGGCAAAAACCGTGCGGGAATCTTCGCGAAGAATAGCATCCCAGATTTACGGACTGGAGATTATAGGTGAAGAGAGTGAGAAGCGGTTTGGGGCGGGATGGATCCTTTATTTACTGCTCTTTCTCACATCCCTTACGTTCTATTTCGTTACCAGACGGTCAAAGGGGCTTTTGAGGGTAAGGGACATCAGCCTTCTGCTCGGAATCTTCATAATCGGCGTATACCTTGCGGCACCCTTTTCAATCCTCCATATGTTTAATCTTATTCTCCTGAGGCTCTCTTCTTCGGTCCTCTGGTATGTGATTGTTGTCAGCACTCTCGTGTCAATCGCGCTTGCAGGGAGGTTTTACTGCGGGTGGCTCTGTCCCTTTGGTGCACTGGCAGAGTTCATCGGAAGGACACCTTTCAGGAAGTGGGAGGTATCAATTGAGACAGATAACAGATGGAGAAAGCTTAAGTACTTCTTGCTGTATCTTATCGTTGCAGCAGTATTTATGAGCAGGCATACAGAATACGGAAACTATGAGACCTATGTTACCCTCTTTTCTTTTCACGGCAACATCCTCACATGGTCACTGGTTGTGTTAATGCTCATCATCAACATCAGGGTGGAGAGATTCTGGTGCAGATATCTCTGCCCCGTTGCTGCCCTTACAGGACTGCTATCAAGGAAAGACAGCGGATATATAAGCAGACAGGACTGCCCCATGGGCAACAAGCCAATACCCCTTATATCGGAATGTATACGGTGTAACAGGTGCTATAGCAGAGAAAAGTGAAATTAGGGTCAAAACCTAAATAGTACACTTTACAAATATGGAAAGTCATGGTAGTCGTATCTTTTGCTGTTAGATAGCGTACCGTCTCATACTTGTCCAAAATAAAGTATTTACGGAGGCTGAACACCTCATAAACACAATGAATCGACAGGTTTTTTGAATGTCAAACCTCATTTTGAAGAAAGAAGTATCAGGGAATAACTGTACTGTCGAAATACTGATAAATAAACGCTTCTTAATAAGCGGTGTCGTCATTGTGTTTCTCAGGCATCCAGCCTCCCTGTTTATGATTCATTCCTGCCCCATATTTTGATACAGAGCGGGAACAACAATCTCAGTGGTAGTGTAAAGAAGCGTTAGGGACAGCATTCCGGAGATGGCGTAAGAATTTCTATAAATTAGTAATTGGATGGATGTAATCGCCGGGGTTTTTAAACAGTATATATGTGATATCATAGGTGTATGAAAGATGAGAGAAAATTCAGGATCCTGGCGGTTCTTTCAATCTTTCTGATTGTCTGCATCCTTTCATACAATATCCTCCAGGAATTCTTCATGACAGAGATAGGCGGCTACCTCAAAAGGCGTATCTATTATGAAAGAGTAATATCAAAGAAGGGCCTCACCCTTCACAAAGGTAAATACTGGAGGAAGATGGATGAATAATACTGAGCAGAAGTGCAGTTGAGCATTAGTGAAAGAGCCCTTGATCTGAGAAGCATCTCCACGAAAGATGTTATTCCATGACGATTCAAGGTGTCAAGGAGTAACAAATTTCAAAATTATCATTGCATAATTAGCATTTAACAATGTTGTTAAAAATAAATTTGAAATCAGTACTGTCCGGCAAAAATATGCAGCAACTAACTGAAAAATAAGACATTATTAAGGTACTTTGTCTGAACACGTCAAAGAAATGGTTTTATTTGTCATCCCGAACCTGTCTGTCCGAGAGGCAGGCTCGTTTCGGGGTCTCAGATCCTGGACTTGATTCAGGATTGTTTTTATGAGATGCTGAAATAAATTCAGCATGACATTTAAGCGGACACTAATGATTTGAAATGTCGATTGTTAATTGTTC
>CAYFYW010000598.1:0-6028 GCA_964347425.1 uncultured Nitrospirales bacterium | reverse complement strand
TATAGCCACTCGTTAATAGATTTTTTAAGATGACCAATTGTGTTAAATTTATAAATTTTAAAATTTAAACTTTTATAGTTTTATAAAAACATACCTTAGATATTTGTCAATACCCTCTAAAAAAGAGGCACATAAAATACCTGCTACTACGAAAGGAGCAACTGATTTTCCTTTGACCGTGATTCACCGATACTGGTTACATATATTGCAGGCTGGCCCTTGACCGGGCATTTTGTCTCGCAGATGCCGCAGCCAATGCAGAGTTCAAGGTCGACTCTCGGCTGCTGTATAAGCATCTCCCTGCCCTGCCTGTCTTTGACCCTGTTGTGCTCAAACCATATTGATTTTTTTGGTGTGGGGCAGACTTCCTCGCATACAATACAGGGAGTTGCATGCGCATAGGGAAGGCACCTGCCTTTGTCTATCATGGCAAGTCCTATTTTGACCTTTATCTTCTCTTGAAGCGCTAATTCCTTAATAGCGCCTGTCGGGCAGACCTGGCCGCAGAGCGTGCACCTGAATTCGCAGTAGCCGATTTTTGGAACAAGAAGGGGAGACCAGATTCCTTCAAGACCGGCCTCAAGAAACGTTGGCTGAAGACCATTGGTAATGCATACCTTCATACACTCACCGCATTTGACGCACCTTTTGAGAAAGTCCTTCTCGCCGAGAGCACCCGGCGGTCTTATGAGTTTCGGGCTCAGTCCTGGCAGACCTGACAGCGGTGTTGCGCGCAATAAAGGAACCGCAACCATCCCTGAAAGCACTGAGGTTACCACCCTTCTTCTGCCGAGGTCCAGACCCGCACTTTCACTCTTTTTGAGAAAACCAAAACTTACAGCATTTTGAGGACATACGTCATCACAGTTAAAGCAATACATGCACTCTGCCGACCGCCACGCCTCTTTTTTGTCAGGATCTGCACTGCCCTGGCATACAGAAGCGCATGACCCGCATTCGTCGCATCCCTCGCTCACAGACCTCTTGAGAAATGAGTACCGCGAAAGGATTCCAAGCAGGGCGCCGAGGGGGCACAGATGCCTGCACCAGAATCTTTTCTCGATAAGGTTCAGACCGAGGATCACTAAAAATAACAGGCCAATGAAAGCGCCCTGATGGAAAAAAGGCTGCTGAAAAGAAAGAACAGTCTTCTTTAAAAAGGAGTAAATGTGCTCGGTTACATCCGCAATATCCCCGGGGTCAGCCTCGTATATTGTGTCGAAGACTGCCCTGACACTGTAATTGAATAAAGGGTAAATACTCAGAGATAATGACCTGATAAGCAATGAAACAGGATCCATAATACCCACCAGTTGAAGCGTGAAAACAGAGATTACAAGGATGAATATCAGGATATAATATTTCATCCTGTGCCACTGCCTGCCTGCTGTTTCGAGCCCCTTTTTCTTTAAAGTTGCGGTCATGTTGTTCAGGGTGCCGAGGGGACATACCCACCCGCAGAATACCCTCCCCAGCACTATCGTGGCAACAATGACGATAAGGGAATAATAAAACGTCTTTTGAACGGTATGAGAGGAAAGTAATGTGGTGATAAAAATGAGCGGGTCGAAATCGAGGAAGAATTTTACAGGGTAGCCGAGCCTGTCAGCACCTTTTGCCTCGGTCTGCACAAAAAGGAAAAGAAAAAGCAGTAAAAATATCCCTTGTGATACCCTCCGTAGATTTTGCATATACTAGTGAGCAGGATTCGAGGATTCGAGGGTTCGAGGATTCACGTGATTTTTATTCATAATTGCTCAATATTGCTGTGTTGCTTCGTTTCTTGAGAGTTCACGTAAGCATTTCCTTTTTCGTGATGGCAGGGTATGGTATTTGAGCGGTTTCTTTTACCGATAGTCCTTTATATATTTCAGGTTTAATAAAGAGGTAAAAGCCTCGGAGGCCCGATACTTCGGGACGAGAATGAGCGATAATACCGTACCCTGCCATCTTTATTTAAATTACCTCATCACTGAAAAAGAAATGCTTCCAGAGTTCACCTCATACTTTTATTCTTTTGATATTCATTTTTGAAAGGTCCATGGTGCCAAGCCCTGCCCTGGCAGCTATCTTCACATATCCAAGGTCGCTGCCCTTCATACCAAAAAGTGTAGCCCCGAAGGAATCTACCGCTACCTGATCAACTCCCACTACAACTGTATTGAGTTTCTTAACATCTGCAAGACTGCCGCCCTGCGGGCCATTGGCTGTAAGGATTCGTACCGCATCGAGCACAGTAAGGGTAGGCCTTATAACAATGGCGAGGTCAGCAAGGCTCTGGTCTATCTTCTGGTGGATCTGGCTCCTTGTTCCGCCCATAATACCCATCCAGTTCTTCATTGCCATGGTAATTTTTGCAAGACCATGATGCTTGGCAATGGGAATGTTTATCACTTTATCTGCCTCAAATACTTCTGTATACAGAGGCCATGTTTTCAGAGCCATACCCTTAATCTTCATGTCCCTGAATTTCCGTTTATCAACATGGCTTACATCTGCCCCGGCAGAACGCGCTGCCCGGGCAATCCCGCTCTGCACGTAGCACCTCCTCGGGTCGTTCACCGTTCTGTCAAAGACCTTGACCTTTTTAGCGCCCGCTTCATAACAGAGCTTTACCACCTCTGCAACAACCTCAGGGTTGGTATTAGCCGCCTGTTCTGGCACCCTGTCCCACGCAATATTCGGCTTTATGACAACAATGTCACCCCTTGATATGAATTTTTTTATTCCACCAAACGCGTCAATCGCAGACCTGGTAATCTCTGAAGGAAAAGCCCCTCTGGCAACAACAAGGTCTGTTTTTTCAGATGCTTCAACTGTATTAAAAAGCGGATCAAAGCTGTGCGGAACCGTAAGTCCGATACCGCTTATTGCTGCTATTTTCAGAAATTCCCTGCGGTTCATACCACCTCCCGGGATAATGAATAGTATCCTTGATTAATGTGGTACTTCAATTATATCAAAAGTTCTCCTTCTTTCGTATTTACGTTGAACTAAACCTTAAATTGCTTGCAATTTAGATGGGAATTACTTTGTAATTGGCCATCTAAAATCAAAGATTAAAGATAAAAAATCATCCCGAAATGTGGGGATCGCTTTTTGATGTTTCGCATTACTGCTGATTCGCTCAACTTCTTTACAAAAGAACCAAAGTTTTTGTGTTTATGAGAATAAGGAAAGTTAATTAGAATTAGGTAGGGGGGGCGGAACGGTATTTTGGTAGGTTGCTTTTCCCGACAAAGCTAACGGAAAGCCGTCCGCCCCCATTCATTAATTGTCTGTGTAATTTAAAAGTTCTTTTTTTAATTACTTTTAAGTAAATATAACTTTAAACTATGAAGAAATTATGAAGATTTTTTCAGCTATACATATTTTTGGTTATGAGATGGAATATTTAAAGAGATGCATTGAAAGTCAATATTAACGGTCTAAAGGAAAAAATTTCAAAAAAGGTTCTCTTAAGCGACAAACCGATAACAGAACTTGAATAAAAGAAGAATAACAAAAGGTTAATAAAACTCTTTCAGGGTAGACTGTAATCCGGCCGGATTAAAAGACTGCCTGACAAGGGGCTCATCTTTTATTATGGGCACCCTGTCTTCTAATGTCGGGCGTTGGTTTCTGAAAATTATACCCAGGGGAATACGGTCTCCCCATTCGAGTGCTCTTTCAAATGCCTTTACCCTGTCTTCGGGATTATATTCAGGCTCTATGTGATACACCCGTTGTTTATACCATTCAAAGGTATTGACCTTATTGAATGTCACGCAGGGTTGCAGGATATCAACCAGAGAAAATCCTTTGTGATTCACAGCCTCTTTTATCAGCTCTTTTAAATGCCCGCCATTACCTGTAAATCCCCTTGCCACAAAACTGCAGTCAAGGGCGACTGCCAGTGCCATAGGGTTCATCTGTTCAGAAAGCACCCCGAAAGGCTGGTTTTTCGTCTTCATTCCCTCCATGCTGGTTGGAGACGCCTGACCCTTTGTAAGACCGTATATCTGGTTGTCATGAACAAAGAGCTTTACATTGGTGTTTCTTCTGATTGCATGAAGCAGGTGGTTGCCGCCTTCTCCGTAACAGTCTCCGTCTCCGGCCACAGCAATAACAATCATGTCATGATTGGAGAGTTTTATCCCTGTTGCAACGGGAAGCGTCCTTCCGTGAAGGCCGTTAAAGGTATTACACCTAATATAATGCGGGAATTTACCTGACTGGCCTATACCGGAGACAACGGTAAACTGGTGAGGCTCTATGCCCATCTCAACCATGGCGTCCTTAAATGCCTTGAGGATACCAAAGTTACCGCATCCCGGGCACCAGGCCGGCTGCTGACCTCTATATTCCTTTAATGTAGCCATCTAATTCTCCCAGCAAGCTGTCTAAAGTAAATGGTCTGCCATCATACCTGTTAATCCTGTACATGAATTCATATCCTGTCTCTGCCCTGACAAGATGTGCAAACTGTCCAGTTGCGTTATTCTCTATGCAAACGGCGAATTTCGCATTGTTTAAAAAGGTTAAATATTGCGCGAGGGCGTCTGGTGAAGGAAGTGGATAAATCTCGCTGAAATGTAACATGGCAGCCTTTTTGTTTTTAACAAGCACATCAACTGTTTCCTTCAGAACCCCATAGGTTGAGCCCCACCCGACAAGCACTATTTCCGGACGGCTGTCTCCGTAGAATACAGGACGGTCTATCTCCTCTCTTATAATGGGCAGTTTTTTCAACAGCCTCTTCTTTACCATCTCTATTCTTGTTTCAGCATCCTCTATGATATGCCCTTCCTCATCATGCTCGTCACTGTCAGTAACCACCAGATGGTGTGAATCTCCCGGAATACCCAGGGGCGATATTCCGCTTTCTGTGAATGCGTGCCGCCTGTATTCTGACAGGTTTTTAAATGCGTCTCCTCTCAGCCTGTAATCAATATACTTCAACCTCTTTAAATCAATACCTTTAAATGTCCACTGAGAATCAGCAAGGTACTGGTCAGTAAGAATAAAGACAGGTATCTGGTATTTCTCTGCAATGTCAAACGCCTTGTTTGTGAGATAGAACGCCTGCTCCGGCGTACCAGGTGCGAAAACAACCCTTGGAAATTCTCCATGTGCCGTATATAAAGCAAAAAGCAGGTCGCCCTGCTCTGTCCTTGTGGGAAGTCCTGTTGCAGGGCCCGGTCTCTGGGCAAGGGCAATGACTACGGGGGTCTCTGTCATAGCCGCAAGTGAAATACCTTCAACCATTAACGCAAACCCTCCCCCTGAAGTGCCCGTCATAGACCTTACACCGGCAAAAGAGGCCCCTAAAGCCATATTAACTGCTGCTATCTCATCTTCAGCCTGTTCAACGACTATTCCGTAATCTTTCGCCTTGCCGGCTGCATAAAGCATAATCCCCGTCGAAGGGGTCATTGGATAGGCTGAATAAAATTTACATCCTGAAGCTATTGCCCCGAGTCCAATAGCTTCATTGCCGGCGATCAACATCTTTGGTTCAGAAATGTGTGCAGCAGAGAAAGAACACTTCTGACAATTCCTGACCGCAAAATCACGCCCTGCAGAAGCAGTTCTAATATTGCTCCTGATTACCTCGTCTCCCTTTTTCTTAAATGCACCTTCTATAATCCCTTCAAGAATCTCCAAATCCATCCCCATCATACCAAGAACAGCACCTACAGCAGCGGTATTTGCCATTACCCTGTTACCTCCGTGCTCCAGAGCCAGGCTTACAAAAGGGATATCAAGAAAGTACGACTTTTCATGCTTCTGTTTTAATATGAAAGAATCATAAAGAATGAGCCCGTTTTCGGAAAGCTCATCTTCATGACGTACTATGCTCTCTTTGTCAAGGGCAACTAGGATATCTATGCTGTCTCTGGATGCCGTTACAGGGGTATCTGAAAATCTTATCTGGAAAAAATTATGACCGCCCCTAATACGCGACTCATAATCCTGATGTGTAAATACGTGATGACCACCCCTTGAAAAGACCTTCGCAAGAGTTACGCCTATTGTCTGGATACCC
>CAYFYW010000597.1:0-2148 GCA_964347425.1 uncultured Nitrospirales bacterium | reverse complement strand
GTCATATCCGTGATTAAATAACTTTTAAAGAGGTATAGTAATCATAAAATTACTATTCCCTGAATTGAGCGATTTTAAGAAAACCATAGAGAACACAGAGATAAAACTAAATATGACTAAGAAATAAGTATATTATTAATTTTTATAATAATATCTTTTTAGCCACAGAGGTCTCAGAGAAAAAATTTAAACAATAAAATTACACACCTCTGTGTTCTCTGGTATGTACCATACGGTACATACCTCTGTGTCTGCCCCGTTTTATGTTTACTATTTTACGGGGATTAATCGCCTATTTTAGGTACTAGGGGGTGGGAATAAATGCCCGTTGTGAGGATAAGGGAAAACGAATCTTTTGAAAATGCTCTCAAAAAGTTTAAGAAACAGTGTGAGAAGGAAGGAATACTTTCCGAAATAAAAAGGAGAGAGCATTATGAAAAACCGAGCGTAAGGAAAAAGAAGAAAGCTATTGCTGCCAGAAAAAAAGTCTATAAAAAACTGAGGTTTACATCGAGATAACCATGTCTCTTTCTGAGAGGCTGTCAGAGGATTTTAAGAAGGCCCTTAAAGCGGGAGACAGGGATGTAGTATCAGCTATCAGGATGGTCAAGGCAGCGGTTAAGAACAGGGAGATAGAGAAGAGGTCTTCTCTTGATGATGAAGAAATCCATGGTGTTCTCATGTCCCTTGCAAGACAGTGTAAAGACTCCATAGAACAGTTTTCAAGAGGCGGCAGACAGGATCTTGCAGAAAAAGAAGCGAGGGAGCTATCAATAATCCGATCTTACCTTCCACAGCAGCTTACAGAAGAAGAGCTTAAGAAAATAATTGCAGATGTAATAAGAGAAGTCGGTGCGAGCGATAAAAGAGATGCGGGCAGGGTTATGAAGACCATTATGCCAAGGTTAAAGGGAAAGGCTGACGGCAGGCTCGTTAGCGAACTCGTACAAAAGGTATTGGCTGACGGTTCATCCGTGACCAGTTAGGTAGAGGAGGTTTAGGTGTTATTAAAGAAAATATACGAAACCGTTGTAGCTAAAGGTATTGAGATGGATCCGAGAGGCAAAGAGGAAGTTATGAAAAGGCTTAATAAGAAAAAAATTGCGTACGAGGATATGAAAGAAAAGGAGAAAGAATTTTTTGATATGGAAAATCTTACAAATCCCTATGCTGATACACGGATTCTTCATGGAACGGGGGACGAGGATGTAACAAGGGCTCTTGTTGGGATAGACATGGAAATGGCAGAGATCCTTCTGGCTGACAGACTTTCATCAAAGGGACAGAAGATTGACCTCGTTGTATCACACCATCCGGAAGGAAAGGCATTTGCAAATTTTTATGAAGTTATGCACATGCAGGCTGACATATTAAATAAATTTGGAGTACCGATAAACATTGCAGAAGACCTTCTCGAAGGCAGGGTAAAAGAGGTTGAAAGAAAGCTTTCGCCTGTGAATCATACAAGGGCTGTCGATTTTGCAAGGCTCCTCGATATGCCGTTTATTTGCGTTCACACACCTGCTGACAACATGGTCGCAAGCTATCTTCAGCGTATGTTTGATGAAAAGAAGCCTGACACCCTAGATGATATACTCAAAGTGTTAAACGAAATTCCCGAGTATAAGGAGGCTGTAAAGAACAACGCAGGACCGAAAATTTTTCTCGGTTCAAAAGAGAGGAGAGCGGGTAAAATTTTTGTTGACATGACCGGTGGTACCGAGGGCTCCAAGGATATATTTGAAAGTCTTGTCAATTCAGGTGTTAACACAGTAGTGGCGATGCATCTGAGTGAAGACCACAGAAAAGAGGCGGGGAAACATCATGTTAATGTTGTAATTGCCGGACACATCTCCAGTGATAACTTAGGTATGAATTTAATAGTCGATGAGATACAGAAAACAGGTCATTTAGAAGTGCTTCCTTGTTCTGGTTTTAGAAGATTCACGAGAACTACATAAAGGTAGTGGAAAATTATGAAAACTGAACTTGAATACCCCGTTTTGTAAACGGGGATGAAAAGTTCTCCTTTTAGGTCTCCCCCTTTGAAAAAGGGGCCTGCCTGTCCGGTAGGCAGGGATTAAGGGGGATTTTATAATTATAACGTTTACAAATCCCCCCTGGCCCCCCTTTACTAAAGGGGGGGAA
>CAYFYW010000596.1:0-5313 GCA_964347425.1 uncultured Nitrospirales bacterium | reverse complement strand
TCCTGCAGAAAATTATAAAAGAGAGTGGGTCGGAATTAAACAGGTTCTTACCCGTGTTAAATTATGCCTTTGACCAGATAATCAGATTCCGGAAGGAAAATCTTTCTCTTATAGCCAGAAGTTATTATCAGTTAAACAGGTTAGCTAAAGACTTTTTTCATGTTGTACCTCCGGGGACAGACTTTCAGGCTCTTAATTCAATCTTAATAAAATACTTTGAATACACTTTTTCCTACTGGCTTTCCGAAAAAGACCCTCAGGAATGGTTTGAAAGGGAAATTGACCAGACCCTTTCCGCAGTAATATCTGACCTCTTTAAGCCAATATCCCACTCCGGGATAGAGGCATATCAGGCACAGCTCCATGATATTATCAGCGAAAAGAATGACGACTCATCATTCATTCCGGAGAGACTCCTGGAGTTGCCCGGATACGGGGATTTAGTCAGCCTCTATAAAAATTTTCCAGAAAGAATATCTGAAGTAATCGCCGATGAAAAACTGAAACATCATTACAAACTGATTTTCCTTTTTTATACGATGAATATATCAGGTCTTTCCAATATCCACGAAGATGCACTGAGGGAAATCAACCGAACGATAACCTGGCTCATTAACCATGAGGACTATCAGCATGTTCAACATTTGATTCAAAAAACTTTCAACATTCTTGAAACAAGCGTCAAAAAATTTCCTGATACGGTACTTAAGTGTATTTTGAACATGGGAAAGGGTGTATTTAAAACCGATAAAAGAGACCTCGTTGAATTCTTCAACCAGTCCGTTGTCCAGTTGGGTTTTCAGACGCCTGATTTCAGGGGGCTTGGTCACGACTGGCAGATCCAAAGCAACCTCTCACATCTCCAGAACATCCGCACTTGGATGGAATTGGTCAAATTGGATCCAAAACGGTCTAGGAAGTTACTCTCTTCCCTCGTTATCCATCTGTCGCTTTCCGGTGTTCTCATTAAAGATACCGATCTGTTCCCCCGGGATATCACCGGATTTCTCAACAGTGATATCCAGCCCGTCTATAATCTGACAAAGCAACTTATGCGGCTGTTCCCTGCGTACTTTAATGAAATAGGAGCCGAGGGCAAACTCAGAGACATCTCCACTAAAATTGATGATATATGTCATCGCAAAGATTCCCTGGTACATTTCGTGAGAAAGCAGAGCCATGTGGAAAGCTCAAACAAGATAATTTCCCTCATTGAATCTACCCTGGATTTCTGGAGGACAAAATCTAAAGAAGGACTTAAGCCATATCTTCCACAGAGTATTTACGAGCGGATTGAATGTGAAGGGCCGTATATTGACGGGGTCAATAAAGTAATTAACCACATTTTTAAGACGAGGGACCTGAAAAAAATTTCCGACCTTCTGACTCTCGAGGATCACCCCCTGTTGAATATTGCCGGTGAGATTCCCGAGATAGACTATACTCTGGACGTTGAAAGAGTATCCCTGGCCATCTCTTTTTATAAACTACTGAACCAGAAGTACTGCATCAGTTCGTGCAAGATAGAGGACTATATAACCCAGGTACAATCCAGCATTCCTCTGAAACTCGACGACTTGAGAAAGGCTTTGCCTGCCACGGACACATTCAGAAAACTTTCCGGCCTTTTGAAGCAGCTCGAGCAACTAAAGAACCTGATTCTGTCACCCGAAGCTTTTGAGATCCGGGAAGATATTTATAGAAAGCGTCATATCGCCGCAGACATACCTTCCATGTACGGAAGCTACCATGAAGCAAAATTTGATGCACTGGGGCTGACTTTCCGTTTGGACGCCCTGGCGAATACCCTTTTTGAAGAATTGATAGAGGATTTTGACCTCAGCTTCATTACGCACGCAACATTTTACCAGATATATGAATACCTGAAGCTTTTTCAGCAGGCATTGAATATCGATGGTATTTCCGTCAGGGAGTTTGAACATCAACTTGATCTGCTTGACAAAGCGTTAAAGATTAAGATAGTTACTTTCACGCAGTACCTGGATATTTTTCGCGGGTTTACACAGGTAGTCAGCAATATAGTCAGTGACTATTTCAATAACATTCACAAGCAAAACTTACTTGAAATTTTAAGTTCTCTGCCCGCGGATAAACTGCTTCCGAAATACCTCCACGGATCCATGAGCCGGAAGGAGTTATTCCACAGGGTTTCGGAGATTTTTCTAAGAGACACGATTTCCCTGTCACTCGGTCTTCAGAGGCTGGACCTGTTCTTAACACGGGTTCTGAACACCCTGTATAAGCAGGCGGAGAAGCTCCCCGTAGATAAACACTATTTACTCCTTACATACAACCCCCGCACCGTCGTAACCTCTGTTATACGGCCGAACAGAAAACTCATTGATATAGTTCATTTAGGCAACAAGGGTCTCAACATAGTCAGGATGAAAAGTCTGGGATTACCCATCCCCCCGGGATTCATAATAACTACAGAAGTATTCAGGTGCAGAGAACTCATCAGCAGTTATCCTCCTGCAAACAAGAATTTCAGAGAACAGATAGACCGTGAAATATCAGTTATCGAAAAGCTGACGGGCAGAACGTTCGGTGCCCCTGAAAATTCCCTGCTCATTTCCGTTAGAAGCGGTGCCACTGTATCACAGCCAGGGATGATGGACTCTTTTTTGAACGTTGGGATGAATGAGTCTGTAGTCGATAGCATTATCAAACAGACCGGAAAGGAATGGTTTGCGTGGGACTGCTATCGCAGATTCTTACAGTCGTATGGTATGTCCTGTGGACTAAAGCGGGATAACTTCGATGCCATCATTAATGAATTCAAGAGAAAATACCAGGTTCCCCTGAAAAGAGATTTCACCCCGCAGCAAATGAAGGAAGTATCAATGGCCTACAGGGAACTAATTCAATCAAAGAACATTGAAGTTGAGGAATCTCCCAGAGAACAGCTGTACATAGCCATCCAAAGGGTTCTGAATTCCTGGAACTCTCCCAGGGCTTGCACATATCGAAAGATTATAGGTATCTCCGATGACTGGGGCACAGCGGTTACTGTACAGGCTATGGTTTTTGGCAATCTCTCTCAACAGGCTGGATCGGGTGTCCTGTTTACGCATAATCCCAGACTCTCGGCAGACATGCTGAGACCCTGGGGCGACTACACAACAGGCAATCAGGGTGAAGATGTCGTTTCCGGGCTGGTGACAACCTATCCTGTTTCAATCTATCAGGCGAATATGGAAGACAGATCAGTGGACTTCTCCCTTGAAAACAGATTCCCTCAAATATATCAGGCCCTCAGAGAGTTTGCCAAGATGCTGATTTATGACTATCAGTGGAGTCCGCAGGATATTGAATTCACTTTTGAAGGACCACAGAATAAAGACCTTTACATCCTGCAAACAAGGAATATGGAAATGAGGGAAAGAAAGAGGTTTCCGTCCTTTGAGAGTACTTCGGAAATGTCGAAGAAATTTCTGGGGCACGGCATCGGGGTAAGCGGGGGGGCCATGTCCGGCAGGGTGGTTTTCAGCCTCCGCGATATTTCACACTGGCAAAAAATCGATTCAGAAACTTCCCTGATACTTGTTCGCGGCGATACTGTGCCTGATGATATAAACGAGATTTCCGCAGCTGATGGACTTCTCACAGCACGTGGCGGCGCCACTTCTCACGCCGCTATTGTGGCCAACAGGCTTGACAAGACATGTGTTGTCGGCTGTACCGACCTTGTCTGTATGGAAAAAGAAAAAAAATTTCTTTTAAATAAGAAGGTCGTTAATGCAGGAGAATGTATCAGCATTGACGGCTCTGAAGGGTCGATTTATGTGGGAAAAATGAAAGTTAAACAAGATGGAGAATGAAATGGAGAAAGGCGCTGGATTGAAACTTGGTATAAACGGTCTGGGACGAATAGGAAAATTAACGTTATGGCACCATGTGGCAAGGAAATATTTCAAAGAAATAGTTGTCAACGTAGGAAGAAACGTGGGAACCTCTTTAAATGACATAGCCCATTACATAGCAAGAGACTCGACTTATGGATCTCTACCAATGTACCTTTACGGGTGCAAGTGCGGAGAGGTCATCTGTGATGTAGATAATTCAAAGGGAACAATGTCCATAGACGATGTAAAGGTTACGATACTCGGAAAGTCACGAAACCCGAAAGAAGTCGACTGGAAGCGTCATAGTATTGAACTTGTCGTTGATACTACAGGCCAGTTCTTTGATCCCACGGTATCAGCGGATGAGCCGAAAGGTTCACTCAGAGGACACCTTGAGGCAGGGGCCAAAAGGGTTATTGCATCCGCCCCTTTTAAGACAAAAAACGGGACTAAATCGATGCCTGACGATGCCGTGACCTGCGTCAAGGGCATAAATGAGCACGACTATAATCCGTCGCGACACAAGATAATCTCCGCTGCTTCATGTACGACAACCTGTCTTGCCCATATGATAAAGCCTCTGTTTGATGTGATTGGGGTAAAAAGGATTCTCACCGCATCCATGGCTACCGTACATGCTGCTACCGGTTCACAGCAGGTTTTGGATAGACTGGCAAAACCCGGCGCAACCGATCTCAGAAAAAACAGGAGCACGCTCAATAACATAATACTTACAACCACAGGGGCTGCCAACACCCTCGCCCATGTGTTGCCGCAGATGAAACAGATCGGCTTCATGGCAGAATCAGTACGGGTGCCTGTTACTACAGGCTCTCTGATTATTCTCACGGTTAACATCCAGGAGGATGAGTCAAAGTTTTCCATTAACAGACACATGATCAATGACATTTACAAACAGGCTGCAGCATCGTCTAACGGATATCTCGTTTATACAGATGAACAGAACGTCTCGGGGGACATTATTGCCATGCCGAAAGCCGCTGCTATCATTGAAGGTCATGAGACTCACACCCGCACGGCAGAAGTAAGCCTTGATGTCGAGAGATTAAGCGGCATAAGAAAAGAACATCTTGAATATCTGAAGGATGCGGAAGTCAGAATTCCACTTACCCAGGCAGTCATTTACGGGTGGTATGACAATGAAATGGGAAATTATGTTCATATGCTTGGAGAGCTTACCGTGCTGGTAGCCGAATCATAAACCGATAATAAGACTTATTGTTATTACGGACAAAGGTCTTTTTCAGGAAGAAAACCGCAGAACATTTTTTGAAAAATATTTCTATGTAGTGGGTAAAAAACATATCTGCACAAATCAAGAGTTGCTTGTACAGTAATTGTAAGCACTCCATATGATTTGCTTAATCTCAATATGGGATTCCATCCCATACCCAGGTTCTTCTTTTGCGTGCCCAAAAGAATAACC
>CAYFYW010000595.1:0-2012 GCA_964347425.1 uncultured Nitrospirales bacterium | reverse complement strand
ACCCGGTAACACCGCTGATGATATCATCATCACCGGCCTGACCGCCATCGGCGTCTACCGCGCAGCCGCCTCCGTTGAAAGCTGGTGCGAAACCGCTTGCGGACGTGTTGTCTTCCGTGATACCAGCATCGAATACGAGGGTGGTGGCACCGCCAAACAGGCGAAAGCCCCCCCTCGAAAGCCCGGTGTCGATGCCCGACCACTGCCGGTCTGGGGCTTTTACGGGAAAAATGCACGAGACATTACACTAGAAAACGTCCGTCTTTATTGTGCTAAGAAGGATCTTCGCCCGACTATTGTCTGTGAAGACATCGACCGTGTTGTCCTTGACGCCGTCCGTTTTCCACAAATCCCCGATGCAGCCGGACCTGTCATTCTCAGGAACGTCAGAGATATCAAAACTCGTGATGTGGATGTATCTAACCCTGCACCTAAGGTCCAGAAGTAATCCAAATCTGCCACCAAAGCCCCGACTCCTAATGCTGCAATCCGTGTGTTATATTTACTACCCTTTTCTTCTGTTACAACTTAAGCAAAAAAAAGGTTATATGGTGGTGAGGAAAAGATTTTACGGACAGACCAAAGACTCAACACTTGACCGCCTTTGCTTAAAAACCCAGCAGCAAAATCATGGCAGCTTTACGGATATCATTCGTATTAAACTTCGCATAAGACATGCTGGAAAAGATAAGAAAGCAGTAAGCATTTTGGCTGCTATACTGGACTATAATCTGTCAGTGTGAGTTGTTAAAAATTAAAAGTTCCCCATCTCCTGCGCTTAAATTTATCTCTATCTGATGACAGATTCCGAGTTTTACAAGGGGTATTGTCATCCAGTTATTTTTCTCTTTATCAAACTTCCTAACGGTTTTTATGGAATCTATTATCTTCAGAGTCAGCCTTTGCTCTTTTCTATGGTCACGATTTACGACCATCAGATAGTTATGTTGTCTTTGATTTTGAAAAAATCCCAAGAGAAGGTCCTCCGTATCAGTCTGTACCCAGCAATCATTAGGGAATTCAACCGTCCCTTTGGGAATGGGATTCGTATGATAAACTTTCGTAGATGTAAGTTGAATCAGTATTGGTCCCAGGTGTTTGAGTTCAGTATTTATTGCTGCTGCATCTTTGTTATTTGGGGACCAGGACCACCATCGGATTCCTTTAGCTCCGTATGCCAGTGAACAATAAACACTCTGCCTGATTTTTTGTGCGTTATCTTCCGGATATATCCAGTGAGGCTGAGCACAGGCTTCCACCCAAACGATGAACGGCACATTGATTTCCAATGAATGTTTTCTGAACTTTTCAAGTAATACGAAATAGTTTTCTCGCCCAAACCACCATTGATAATGGTCATAGCTAAGTATCCGGGGTTGTATGGTTCTGATAAACTCCTCCAAATTATCTTCCTCGTTTAAATTGATATATGTTGGACGATATGGGTCAGCCTTTTGAAATGCCCGGACTTTTATTAATAAATCCTCATATTCGACGTTTTTCCTCATAGGCTCATCAAAAATATAATACCCCCACACATCCGGATGATTAGCCAATTTCTTTGCTGTTTGCGAATCACATGTAAGAAGAGTCTTGAGATTATGTCTTGAACATAAATCCAGTTTTTCGGCCGGACACATCACCGTATTAAAACCGGAATTTACTATGGTCTTTGCAGATATGTCGTCTTCAGGACAGCCCCAGAAAGAAACTAAAAACTCTGTCAATTGCCATTTTGCCGGGTCTGCCTTCTCAACATCCTGTCCTTTATGATGAGATACTTTCAGGATAGCTTCGCATCCTGCAATCACCCAGCAAAGACATATGATAACGAAATATCGATGATTCATAAAGAAAAGTGCCTTATTGCATTTCATTATGCAGCTTTCTCAGGCATTATATAATAAGGAGTGAATTTTTTATAACCGATATTTCAAATTAAATGGAAAAGGACTGTGAGCGTAATGTTCACAGCCCCTTAGTTGATAATTACGAATTGCAGCCCATACCTT
>CAYFYW010000594.1:0-18033 GCA_964347425.1 uncultured Nitrospirales bacterium | reverse complement strand
CACAGAGGTCTCAGAGAAAGAATTTAAAAAATAAAATTACATAACTCTGTGTTCTCTGTGTCCTCGGTGGCTAAAAAGATATTTTTATTAAGATTAATAAGCTCTATTGTGCTCTCTGCCCTGCATCACATGGTACAGGGCCCTGTGGTTTTCTTTTGATGCATTATTCGGATCAATTGACATCTTTTTTATACTATTTTAGGCAAAGTATCTGAAAGTTATCAATCACACCAGAGTCAATACAAGCTGGTCAAATATTAGGGACCCCGGGGCTCCTCAACCGGCGGCACCCCGGGCTTATCTCTCAATTTTCTCCCCCTTTTCTCCCTGACATCTGCAATTATTCTTTTCATATCCCTGTCAAATTCCTGTTTGAATATAATAAATCTGGCCATATCCCTGGCCTTAAGGACTTCTCCGAGCATCTTCATCTCTTCGCCATCAATCTCCTGAAGGCTTTTATGATTGTCGTTGAGTTTTTCTATCATGTCTCTCAGCTCACTCTCAGTGGCAGTGTCTACGGATTCCCTGAGTTCATGCATATTTTTTCTCATGACTTGCATAACGGTAAATCTTTTTTTGTCATATTCGTTAATGATCGGGAAGAGTCGAGCGGCACCTTTTTCGTCCAGGTCAAGGACCTTTGTCAGCTTCCACATCTTTAATGTCTCCACCCTTTTTCTTATCTTTGCCATCTTTTCTTTCGGCGGGTGTGTTCTATTTTTCTCAAAGGGATAAGAAAATCCCTCTCCGGTAATAAAGGTCAAACTCAATACAATCACCAACCCGAAAATGCATTTTTTCATAAAACACCTCCATTTTCTTTTTGCAAACTCAGGGCCTCATAGAGGTCCTCCAGTTCATCCGAGTCCAACGAAGCAAATTCTCTAATATAGGGGCTACCCCCTGATAAATACATCTCAAACTCAACAATTGTATCGTCAATTGACGGTATATCCCCCGGGTTTAAACCATTTAGGTCATAGACATGAGAGGCAAATGGGTCACTAAATAAAAATCCATCACCCGCCCCAGGCATTTTTACCATGTAGTAGACATAGCCGCCAATAACAAGCACGGCAAACAATGCAAATACAGGTATAAGCCTGAAGAAGAAACCTTTTTTCTCCCTTTTAGCGGATGCCCTTATTTTCTGCGGAAGTGCGTCAAAGAACATGTCTCCGGGTTCAGTAACAGAAACCTCATTCAATGCAGTAAGAAGGAAAAATTCCTGGCTGCATTCCCCGCATGTATCAATATGCGTCCTTATATCGTCTGGGATGAACCCTCTTTTGACATATTCAGGAAGCTTCTCTATTACTTCCTCATGGCTGAATCTCATATCCCATCTCCTTTAAAATATCCCTGAGCTTCTTCATGCCGTTATGGTAATGAGCCTTCACAGTACCCTCTGAACAGTTCATTACTTCTGCGGTCTCCTTTAAAGAAAGCCCCTCGTATGCCCTCAGGGTTATTGCTATTTTTTGTCTTTCCGGAAGTTTCTTCAGAGACTCCTTTACATGGAATCCTTTTTCATTTTCAATAATAGTCGACAGAGTGCTTCCCCTCCTGGCTGAGATGGACTCATGGAGCTCAACAGTCCTACGGTTCTTTTCCTTCAGGTGGTTCAGACAGACGTTTACCGCTATCTGGTAAAGCCAGGTATAGAATGCAGATGTTCCCCTGAAACCCTTCAGGTTTTTAACCGCCTGTAAGAATATCTTCTGTGTCATATCCTTTGAGTCCTCTACGTTTCCCGTCATCCTGTAGGCCAGGGCATAAATCTTTCTCTGATATTTCATGACAAGCTCCTCAATGGCGTACTCATCACCGGCCATATACCTTTTTATGAGCCTCAGGTCATCATCCATCTGTTTATTTAGACAAACAAGAATAAAAAAGGTTTAAAGATCACCACTGTCCGGCAAAAAAATGCTGCAATTACCTGAAAAACAAGACATTATTAAGATACTTTGTCTAAACACGTTAAAGAGATGGTTTCATTTGTCACCCCGAACCCTGTGCTGAACTTGATTCAGTATCGTTTCGGGGTCTCAGATCCTGAACTTGATTCAGGATTGTTTTTATGAGATGCTGAAATAAATTCAGCATGACATGTAAGCGGACACTACTGTTTAAAGATAATAAAATAATCAGACAGGATAAAACTGGATATGCAAAAAATCCTGTAAACCCTGTCAGATCAAAACTTATAGATAACCATTCCGGTCAGGAGCTTGGGATAAAAATATGTGGATTTCGGGGGCATCCTCTGCCCGGCAAGAGCAACTCTTTTGACATCCTGCACATTTGTAGGGTTCAGGAAAAAGGCGGTTTGAAACGAGCCGTTGCTAACTTTCCGTATTACCAGATCAGCGTCCATTTCATATTCAAATGTATGAATACCCAATAATTTTTCAAAGATGAGTTCATGGAGAATTGTCACATCAATATCCCTTAAACTCTGATGTGAGTCTATGTCAGAATATGAACCTTTAAAGCTCAAAACATGGAACGCCTCCCGTCCTTTCACTAACATGCCCAGCGAATTTTTGCGCTCTTGCATAGCCTTAAACATACCCTGCTTTGCCCGTTCCACTGTTGATCCGTCAAAATCTATAGTCTCTATATCAAAATACAGGGACAGGGATTCTTTTATGTTTTGCTCAATTTCAATGTGAGCAAGCCTGTGCGTTGGGAGGATTGTCAGACCGTCATCTTCCATATTTACAAGGAACATCATTACATAATTAAAAGGTTCTGTGCCTGTTTTAAGGAGTCCTTTTTCACCCATCTCATTTTTAAATTCAATCGCTGTTTCATAGCGGTGATGACCGTCTGCAATAAAGATATCTTTATCTGACAGTTCTTCCTTAATAGCCTCAACAGCGGATCTATCGCTTATCTTCCAGATTCTGTGTAAAAAGCCCTCTCCGTTTTCTGCTTCTATAAATGCCTCTTCTTTTACAACTTTTTCAAGAATGGATGAGCTTATGCGGTCAGGACTTCTGTATAGAGAAAATATCGGGCTTATATTTGCCCCACAGAAACGAATGATGTTCAATCTGTCTGATTTGGGTCTGGAGTACGTCATTTCATGGGGGTGAATCTTTCCTGTGCCCAGTTCCTCAATCTTGACCGCCCCGAGTAACCCCCTGAGTTTTTTTTCATAGCTACTAATCCCCCCCTGCCCCCCTTTAGTAAAGGGGGGTAAGGGGGGATTATAGGTTGCCTCGTAGCAATAAAATAATGGTTCGGCATCGTTCATCAAAATTCCTTTTTTGAGCCACTCATTGAATAATTCTGATGCCCTTGTATAGCGGTTTTCTTTTTCATTGTCCCCTTCCTTGTCCTTGCCAAAGTCTATACGGATAATATTGTAGGGACTTCTGCTGTAAAGAATATCTTTCAACTCGGGCGTGACGATATCATAAGGCGGTGCCATAACTGAACTGGCATTTACCTTTTGAGGATTGTACAGGACTCCTTTAAACGGGATTATATCTGCCATGATAATTTCAACTCAAAAATGAAAGATCAAATTGCATAGCAATTTTCCATCTAAAAATAAAAGATACATATAAATAATGTAAAGAGATCAGATTTTTGTTGGTAATATTTAAATTTTAATCTGTCATTCTGGTTTTTAATCTTTTATCTTTAACTTATTCTCAGAATACCCTCTAAATTTATCGATTCTTTTAGTTATGAGTATACGTATCTCAAGGTAGGGTGGCATTATCTTAACATCGGGTATCCGTAAATTTCAAATTACACTGTCTCCTAATTTAGAGATAGAAGCTGTGGACAGAGTAAAACTGAGAAGTTAAACAGGGGGGGCTGGTGAAGGGATTGTCCAGGGTTGTTGCTTTTCGTGGCACATAAAATTACAATAAGAAACTTATGTCTCTCTTTAAGAAAATAGCAGACTATTTGAGGCTGATAAAATTCTCTCACTCAGTTTTTGCGCTGCCCTTTGCCTTTACCGCAGCGCTTATTGCGGCAGAGGATATCCCGGCTTTTTCACAGATATTCTGGATAACTGTTGCAATGGTTGGCGGCCGGTCAGGCGCAATGGGCATGAACAGAATCATAGACAGAAAGATTGATGCGCTTAATCCAAGGACAAAAAACAGGGAACTTCCCAGAGGCATCATAAAAACCCGGGAGGCATCCATTTTTACAGCCCTTGCGTTTGCCCTTTTACTCCTTGCAGCATATATGCTCAACCCCCTGTGTTTCATGATTTCACCACTGGTTTTATTAATTCTTTTCTCTTATTCATACACAAAAAGGTTTACGTGGCTCAGCCACGTAGTTCTCGGGATTGCGCTCTCGCTTGCTCCTCTGGGTGCATGGATTGCCATAAGAGGAACTTTTGACTTTGAGATTCTGCCGCTCTGTTTTGCGGTCATGTTCTGGGTTGCGGGGTTTGATGTGCTGTATGGCCTGCAGGATACAGATTTTGATAAGGCGCACGGACTTCACTCAATATCCAGCAGATTCGGGATAAAGACCTCCCTCTGGATTGCAAGATTTTTCCATGTAATTACCATAGGACTGCTCTTATGCCTTATCCCCGTTTTTAACTTATCCGGTTTTTATCTTTTAGGGGTTTTAATTGCGTCAGTGCTCATGATGTACGAACACTCCCTTGTAAAGCCAGCCGACCTGAGCAGGCTTGACATGGCTTTTTTCAACATGAACGGCTACATAAGCATAACTATTTTTATATTCACGTTGATGAATTATTTAATCCCCTTATAGCTGAATTCCAAATCCCGGGCTTCAATGTTCAACGATAATAAGTTATTGAGTCATTCAGTAATTAAGTCATTAAAATCAACTGATTCCCTTAGCGACTCAATTGCTCAATGACTAAATGACCTGTTTTTTATTCATATTTGACATTTAATTGTTAGTATCCTGTATCATAGTTCAATGGCATATAAAGATCTCAGGGAATTCATGAAAGTCCTCGAAAAAAAGGGGCTTTTGAGGCGTATAAAGATGGAGGTCGACCCTGTTCTTGAGATTGCAGAGATAAATGACAGGGTCGTAAAAGCCAGCGGGCCTGCACTTTTATTCGAAAATCCAAAGAACTCAAAATTTCCTGTTCTTGTGAATACCTTTGGTTCCTTTGAAAGGATGCGGCTTGCCCTTGAAGTAGAAAGCCTTGATGATATAGGCGATCGCATACTTGAATTCCTTGAGCCAGAAATTCCAACTAATATCATAGAAAAACTGAAAGCTCTGCCAAAACTCAAAAAGCTCTCTGACTTCATACCCAAATCAGTAAGGTCAGGCCCTTGCAAAGAAGTAATTGTCAAAGACAATCCATCTCTCGATATTTTCCCTATCCTGAAGACATGGCCTGAAGACGGCGGTAAATTTATTACACTGCCCATGGTATTCACAAAAGACCCTGAAACGGGCATACGCAACTGCGGCATGTACCGCATGCATGTGTATGATCCGAGGACCACCGGTATGCACTGGCATGTGCATAAAGACGGTGCACGACACTATCGTAATGCGGAAAGAAAGGGTGACAGATTGGAAGTAGCTGTAGCAATAGGTTCTGACCCTGCCACAATGTACTCGGCAACCACTCCTTTGCCAGAAGGTATCGACGAAATGCTTTTTGCAGGGTTTTTAAAAAATTCTGCAGTAGAGCTTATTAAGTGCGAAACAGTGGATCTGGAAATCCCTGCCCATGCAGAGATTGTGCTCGAGGGCTACTGTGACCCTGGAGAACGGAGAGTCGAGGGCCCCTTTGGAGACCACACCGGTTATTATTCCCTGGCTGACAAATATCCTGTATTTCACATCACCTGTATCACACACCGCAAAGACGCAATTTATCCAGCGACAATTGTCGGAAAACCACCAATGGAAGACTGCTATATTGGAAAAGCAACCGAGAGGATATTCCTTCCCTTATTAAAAAAACAGCTCCCTGAAATAGTGGATATGAATCTTCCGCTTGAAGGGGTATTCCATAACCTTGCAGTTATATCCATAGATAAACGCTATCCAGGTCATGCGCGAAAGGTTATGTATGCGCTGTGGGGGATGGGACAGATGAGTTTTACAAAGGCAATTGTTATCGTAGACAGGTGGGTGGACGTCCAGAACCTCAGCGAAGTTGTCTGGAGGATCGGAAATAATGTTGACCCAAAGCGAGATTCTGTGATTATTGAGGGACCCCTTGACGTGCTTGAGCATGCTTCTGATATCCCTGCATACGGAGGGAAAATAGGGATAGACGCAACTAAAAAATTGACTTCTGAAGGTTTTACCCGCAAATGGCCGAACGAGATAACCATGTCTGAAAATATCAAAAGACTCGTAACAGAAAGATGGAAAGAGTATGGCCTGGAATAATCAATACCCAAAAAAAGAGAAAGAACAATATCATGGGTAACAGTATTAGCCTTTCACTCATTCTCAACAGACATCCTGTCTGTTTCCGAGGTAAGCATCACACCTCACCATCCAGGTGAGACTTTTGTGATGCTTAAAACCGTTCGAGGCTAATACTGTTACTCTAAAGTAGTTCAATAGTGTTTCTATATCAGGATCTGGGCAGTATGTCTTACTTGACTTTTTGTAAAGCTGATAAGTTATAATTGCGTTGAATTGTTCAGGTGCCCTGATGGGCTTAAAGGGGAATCCCGTGAGAAACGGGAGCGGACCCGCCGCTGTAATCCTGTACCACTGAAAGTGGTTGTGCCTCAGGCAATTGCGTAAAAGCAATAATGCCACTTCTTATTTACGTAAGAGGGAAGGTTAGCCAGGGGGAAAGGGAAGCCAGAAGACCAGCCTGAACAAGGCCTCACAAAAAAGCCTTCGTGGTAATGAGGTTGTGAGGATAAAGGTATTTGGTCAGAGATCTCCGACTTTTATCCCCGGCTTTTGATTACGAAGGCCGGGGATTTTTTATGAAAAAAAAGATCGAAGATCAAAAATCAAAAATCAAAATTTATGTTTTCGCTTTTTTTCTGTTCACTGTTTACTGTTCACTGATTACTGTCTCTAACGCTGAGGCCCCAAAGCGTATTGTCTCGCTCGCCCCCAGTGTAACTGAAATTCTGTTTGCTGCAGGCCTTGAGGATAAAATCGTTGGTGTAACAAATTACTGCGACCACCCGGAAGAAGCAAAAAACAAACCAAAAATCGGCGGCATGTCAAATCCCTCTCTTGAGACAGTGGTTTCACTAAAACCTGATATTGTTGTTATGACAACCGACGGTAATCCAAAGGAATTTGAACATAGGCTTGATGCAATGAAAATAAAGACTTATGTGTTTAAGTCACGCAGACTGTCTGAACTGCCATACGGTATAAGAAATATGGGAATCACCCTTGATGAAAAAGATAAATTTGATACCCTTGCATTAAACATAGAGCAGGCAATTAATAGATTTAAAAACAGTAGTCAGGCTCGCCTCACTGCCCAACAGGAGTCAGATATCAGGAAAAAGGTGATATTTATAGTCTGGCCAGAGCCGCTTATTGTAGCAGGTCATGGAACCGCAATTAATGATGCAATAAACCTGCTCGGCGGAATTAATATAGCGGAAGGGACAAAAAGCCGGTATCCAAAATACTCGATCGAGGAAATAATACGCCGATCACCTGATATTATTTTTTTCGGCAGGGGAAAAGGCATGGACAAAGTCTCAATCAAGCTTTTAAAAAGAATCCCCCATGTGCCGGCAGTCAAAAACAATAAAGTGTTTTACGTAAGCGACAGTTTATACAGGCTCGGCCCAAGGGTCGTAGAAGGAATTAATGAACTTGCAGGACATTTTAAAAAATAATTCAACAATATAGAGTTTAAAATAGCTCAAAATTGTTTAGCCTTGTTCAAAATTGAACTATATTGAACTGTACTAATTGAACAAAAGGATTTTATAAGTAAGGATGAAATTAAAACTTCTGGGCACAGTTATTGCGGCTATTGGTATTTTCTCGTTGGCTTTGTTTATTGGACCAAAGTTCATAAACCCGTTCAGTGTTAATGGAATAGAAAAAGAAATCCTTCTTTCAATTAGACTTCCAAGGATAATAGTATCGGTCCTCATGGGAATAGCCCTTGGTGCATCAGGCGCAGTACTCCAGGGAATATTAAGGAACCCCCTTGCTGACCCTTACATCCTGGGCATATCGAGCGGGGCTGCACTGATAGCAGCAATCGGGATTGTTGCAGGATTTGTTTTTTTTGGAATTGTCACAATACCTTTGCTTGCATTTATAGGGGCACTTATTACCGGTATTTTTGTCGGAGCATTGGGATGGAAACGGGGGGGCTTCTGGCCTGGGAGGCTTCTTCTTGCCGGAGTCGGGCTTGGATTCCTTTTTTCTGCTGCACTTATGCTTGTTATGAGTGTTTCAAGTGATGAGAGTTTAAGGCGTGCAACACTCTGGATATTCGGGGATCTGTCTATTGCAGACTGGTCTGTCATCCCTTATGGCTTTGTGTTTATAGTGATTGGATTTATTATTTCCCTGTCAAGGTCAAGGGCGCTTAATGCCCTTATTCTGGGTGATGAACTTTCGCACAGCCTTGGTTTTTCTCCACGCAGGGAAAGATTCATTCTTTTTATCTCTGTCGGGTTGATGACCGCTGCTTCAGTATCTCTTGGCGGTGTAATTGGTTTTATAGGACTCCTTATCCCGCATATAGGAAGGTTTCTTATTGGTTCAGACAGCAGGGTCCTGATTCCGGTATCTGCCCTGGGAGGCGGGATACTTCTATGTATAGCAGACCTTATTGGAAAGTCTGTTTTATCACCGATGGAGCTGCCGGCCGGCATAATAACAGCAATAATAGGCGCACCGTATTTTTTATATCTACTTAGGAGGAAGGATGTCCTCAGCATCTAAAAATACAATTCTTGCATTCAGACAGGTAGGTTTTTCCTATGACAGGGAGAATAGGTTTGTCAACGACGTATCGTTCTCCATAGGAAACAGCGGGTTCATCGGGCTTCTGGGCGCCAATGGTTCAGGCAAATCAACACTGCTGAAGCTGGCAAGCGGAATACTGAAAGCATCAGCAGGCGATATAACGCTCTGGGGGAAATCCATCCATAGTTACAGGAATAAGGACAGGGCAAAGCTTCTCTGCTATCTCCCGCAAATACTTGATACAAACATTCCTTTTACTGTAAGGGAGCTTGCGAGTATGGGGCTATACCCGTATGATGTATCCCCGGCATTAACTGTTGATGAGGCTCTTGAGACAGTTGGACTTTCTGATAAAGCAGATACGCTAATAATTAATTTAAGCGGTGGTGAAAGAAGGAGGGCTTATATTGCCATGACCTTAATTCAAGGGGCAGGATTGCTGCTTCTTGACGAACCACTTGCGAATCTGGATATAAAATATCAGATCGAACTTATCAGGCTGCTGAAAGGATTAAAGGACAGCAGGGATATATCAGTTGTCATGGCGCTTCACGATATAAATGCCGCTTTACAGTTTGAAAAAATAATTCTTATCAAAGAGGGGAAGACCCTTGGCATGGGCAGCCCTGATAAAGTGCTGACTAAAGATCTACTGAAACAGGCGTTTGATGTTGATGTTGAGATCAAGAAACTGGACTCAAGCGGAATGGATATACATTATTAAACCATTAGGAGATGGCAAATGGGCAATAAGATCATTTTTGTAACAGGTGGTGCGCGCAGCGGCAAAAGCTCGTTTGCGCTGAATGAGGCTTCCAGGCTCAAAGGGAAGAAGGCATATATCGCAACAGCAGAAGCGCTTGACAAAGAGATGAAGGAACGCATTGAAAAACATAAAAAAGACAGAGGGAACGATTGGGATACATATGAAGAACCGGTAAAAATTACCTCTACCCTGTCAAACATGAAAAATAATCACAGTGTGGTGGTGCTTGACTGCCTGACTATCTGGCTCTCGAATATTCTACACAGAACACAGAGCCTGCCTACCAAACAGGCAGGCTCAGAACTCAGAACTCAGATTTTAGAAGCGGAAATTAAAAAATTTTTAGATACACTAAGTCAGTTTAAAAATTCTTCTGTCCGGGCTCTGGGCTCCGGGTTCTGTAGCCTGTATATTGTCTCTAATGAGGTTGGTATGGGCATTGTGCCTGATAATAAAGCCGCACGAGAGTTCAGAGATCTGGCAGGTCTTCTAAACCAGAAGGTTGCAGAGGCGGCAGATGAAGTGTATCTGGTAACAGCGGGGATACCAGTAAAAATCAAAAACAAAAAATAATAAGTCAAAATTGTGGAATGAAATTCAATTAAATCCGGAGGTGTTATGAGAATAGAAACACTTATATCAAAAGTTACTTCGATTAACGGCAAATTTGCCGAGCAGGCCCAGATGCGTCTTGATAACCTTACCAAGCCGCAGGGAAGCCTGGGAAGGCTTGAGGAATTTGCAAAACAGTTTGTGGCAATTACTGAAAACCCTATGCCCGTGCTTGATAAGAAAGCCATTTTTACTTTTGCAGGAGATCACGGAGTTGCCCAGGAAGGTGTATCTGCCTTTCCAAAGGAGGTTACAAGACAAATGGTCTTTAATTTTTTAAATGGCGGGGCAGGAATAAACGTTCTTGCAAAGCATGCCGGAGCAGAGGTTGTGGTTGTGGATATAGGGGTTGATTATGATTTCGACAATAGTCCCGGTAGCCTTGTCACAAAGAAAGTTATTACCGGGACAAAAAACATGAGAAGAAGACCTGCTATGACAAGGGATGAGGCAGAAAAGTGCATAGCCGTTGGAATAGGGTTAGCAGATGAATACGCAAAAAAAGGCTATAAGATTTTTGGAACAGGAGATATGGGCATTGCAAATACAACGCCATCGAGTGCCGTAGCAGCAGTAATGACAGGGAAATCAGTGGAAGACGTCACCGGAAGAGGCACTGGTATAAACGATGATGTCTGGGAGAATAAGGTTAAAGTAATCAAAGACGCAATCTCCCTGAACAAACCTGATTCATCTGACCCCGTAGACGTGCTTTCAAAAATAGGCGGTGCGGAAATAGGTGGTATAGCCGGACTGGTTCTCGGTGCTGCAGTAAATAAAATTCCTGTTGTTATTGACGGTTTCATATCAACTGCAGGAGCGCTTATTGCGTATGCTATTGAGCCAAAAACAAAAGACTACATGTTTGCAGCGCATAATTCGCAGGAAATCGGGCACAAGGCAATGCTAGAAAAAATGGGCTTACAGCCAATACTTGACCTTAATTTAAGACTCGGTGAGGGAACCGGGGCTGCCCTGGCAATGATGATTATTGAGGCGGGTATCAAGATTTATAAAGAGATGGCAACCTTTGAAGAGGCAGCAGTAGCAAATAAAACTCAGAGCTGAGAACACAGAATCCTGATGCGAAAAACGAAAATGCATAATTTCAGAAAACTCAAAATTTACCAAAAGTCAATCGATCTCGCTGTTGAAATATATACGCTCACAAAGTCTTTCCCAAAAGATGAGCTATTTCATTAAATATTGCTGAAGGAAGCGGAAATAAATCAAACAAAGAATTTAAGCGATATTTAGAAATATCCTTAAGGTCGGACTATGAAGTAATGACGTGTCTTGAAATTGCATTGAGATTAAATTATTGCAGGTCTGTGTTCTGTGATCCGGGTTCTGTGTTCTGATGAAGAAGATTTTATTGGCATTTCAGTTCCTGACAATTATTCCTGTAAAGGAGATGAAACAGGTCTCCGAGGAAAGGATGGGAGGTGCTTCCGCATTCTTCCCCGGGGTCGGTCTTGTCCAGGGATGTCTCCTTTTAATCTCAGCATTTTTATTACTGAAAATCTTTCCTGTTGAGCTGGTTAACGGAATTATTATTCTTGTTATTGTCGTGATAAATGGAGCATTCCATCTTGACGGCCTTTCAGATACTTTCGATGCAATTGCCGTGCGGGGGGCAAAAGAAAAAAAACTCGTAATTATGAAAGACAGCACAGCCGGACCCACAGGCGTTATCTCCATTGTACTGGCAATTTTACTAAAATATCTTTCGCTGAATGCTTTATCCATGGCCCCATCGGACATCCCTTATTACTCATCACTGTTTTTAATGCCTGTTTTTTCCAGGTGGACAATGGTTTCTGTAATTTGCCATGCGAAATCAGCGAGACAGGACGGTCTGGGGAAAATATTTATCGAAAATACAGGAGTAAAAGAACTACTAACGGCAACTCTATTAGTTATTAGCTGTTGGTTGTTAGTTGTTGTCTTCTCTTTACTCCGCAGTATCTACCTGTCTCTGCCTTCAACGTCCACTATTTACTATTCACTGTTTCTACTGCCTCTACCGGTGCTTTATATTTTCGGCCTTGTAGCAGTCTGGTTCTCCAACAAAAGGTTTGGGGGCATGACAGGAGATACATTTGGTGCAGTTTCCGAGATATCAGAAATATTATTTTTAATAATGGTGGTTACATGGTCACGAGGCTTTTTTTAATAAGACACGGAGAGACAGAGGACGCTGACGTAAGGCGGTACAAGGGACATATTGATGTCCCACTCTCTGAAAATGGTATCAGACAGATGGAACGACTTGAAAAATATATTGTTCAAGATTGTTCAAACAGTACAAACAGTTTGAACGGTTTAACCGGATTGAGCTGTTTAAACGCAGTATACTGTTCTGACCTTGGCCGGGCAGTAAAAAGTGCAGAGATCATCGCCAGACCCCATGGAATAAAACCTTCTGTTGTCGAAACCCTGAGAGAGCGGAATTTTGGAAAATGGGAGGGCATGTCTTTTGAAGAAATAAGGGCTCAATACCCTGAAGAGTTTGAGGCGTGGGCAAAGGACCCCCTGAGATTCAGTCCGGTAGAAGGAGAGAGCACAATTGAGGTGAGGGACCGGGCGATCAGGGCGTTGGACGAAATTTTAAATAATCATCGTAAGAGATCAGGAATGGTTCAAGATAGTTCAAAATCGGTCAACATGGTTCAAAGTAGTTCAAGATTGAACACTATTAAACCTTTGAACAGCATTGAACAATTATCTATTGCAATAGTTTCACATGGCGGAATAAACAGAATAGTACTGTGCCACTTGCTTGGAACACCTCTTGATAATATATTCAGGATCGAGCAGGATTTTGGAGCGCTAAATATTATTGAATTTCATGATAAATATCCGGTAGTGAAGCTGATAAATCACACTTTATAACTATGGCTAAAGCATTAATGATACAGGGAACAGGTTCTGGTGTAGGCAAAAGCGTTCTGGTTGCAGGCCTATGCAGGGTATTAAGAGATCTGGGTATCAAGGTCGCTCCTTTTAAGGCACAGAATATGGCGCTGAACTCATTCATAACAAAAGAAGGCGGTGAGATAGGACGCGCACAGGCATTCCAGGCGGAAGCCGCAGGGATCGAACCCTGCAATGAAATAAACCCCATACTGCTGAAGGCAACGAGTGAGTCAGGATGCCAGGTGATTTTAAACGGCAAAGTTTACGGGAATATGAACGCAACAGACTACTATGCTTTTAAAGATGAGGCATGGCGGACTGTTACAGCAGCATATGAAAGGCTTTCTCAAAAATATGACGTTATTGTAATTGAGGGGGCAGGCAGTCCTGCGGAAATTAATCTCAGAAATGAAGAGATAGTTAATATGAGAGTTGCCCGTTATACAAATGCGCCGGTAATCCTTGTTGGTGACATAGACAAGGGAGGGGTCTTTGCGTCTTTTTACGGCACAGTCGAACTCTTAAGAAATAATTTAAACAGCTTAAGCAAAACTGAAAAATGCGATGCTGATTATATAGAGGCATTTATTGTCAACAAATTCCGCGGAGATATTAACATCCTGCGTCCGGGGCTGAGGGCAATAGAGGATAAAACAGGCAGGCCTGTCATAGGCGTAATTAATTATTTTGGAGACCTCGGTCTTCATGAAGAAGATGCAATCCCTGTTGAACGGTTTATGAGGTTTATGCCTGAACATCCGGATGATGTCAGGCCTTTAAAAATCGTGGTCCCTGGACTCAGGTATATATCCAACTTTACGGACTTTGACCCTTTCATGTATGAACGCGGAGTTGAACTTAAATACTCATTAAGGGAAGAAGATATTAACAGTGCAGACCTGATAATTATTCCTGGGTCAAAAAATACTGTAGATGACCTGTTATTCCTAAGACAAAGCGGCATTGAGAACTGCGTAAAAAAAGCAGTTAAAAAAGGCACCCCTTTAATTGGAATCTGCGGCGGTTATCAAATGCTGGGGCATAAAATCCTTGACCCCGATAGTGTAGAGAATACATTGAAAGAGGTGGACGGTATGGGGTTTCTTAATACTGTTACAACGCTTGACAGGACAAAGACAACATGTCAGGTTGAGGCTGAATTAGCAGATAGCTCCTGGCTCATGGCATACAGTAATAAAAACAACTCCTTCAACTATGAGCTATCAACTATGAGCCAGCAGCCATTAAAGGGGTATGAGATTCACATGGGCTTTACAACTGGTGATGTCGGGCTGTTTAAGATACGCAGATTACAGAGAACAGAGCACCCCGAAAAGCTTCACAACGGGGCAGGCAGAGCACAGACTGAAACGAGTTCGGTCGAATCGACTAAAAACAAAAATAATCTGAGTTCTGGGTTCCGGGCCTGCCTGTCCGGTAGGCAGGTTCTGGGTTCTGAAGTTTTGGATGGTTCTTTAAAGGACAGTGTCTGGGGCACATACATACACGGTCTTTTTGATAATGACGGCTTCAGGGGCAAACTGCTTAATTCGCTGAGACAGGAGAAGGGACTGCCGGCAGTTAAGGAAACATTTAATTATCTCAGGCTCAGGGAAGATGCAATAGACAGATGGGCTGACATTTTAAGGAACAATGTTGATATTTGTTTTATCTTGAGTCTTCTGGGAATGGAATCATATAAAGAAAAATACTGTTTAAACATAAAATTATAAAAAACTGTCTTTGACAGTTCAGGCAGGTATTTCAGGGGAATCTCGTGTGAATCGAGAACTGCCCCGCAACTGTAAACCCGCACCACTATGTAAGTGGTCGTGCCTTTGGCATATGCGAAAGCAGTAATACCACTTTCCCGAAGTATCGGGAAGGGAAGGTTAGCCAGGGGTGCGGGGGAGTCAGGAGATCCTGGATACCTGGAAAAATTCACGACGCCTTCGAGGGAAGGAAAAGGAGACTTATTATGTATAGGCTATCGTGGTTGTTAGTAATGGTTTTTGTTGCTTCACCGGCATGGGCAGGGGTTGATTCAGTAAAAATCAAGGAGGTTGTAGTAAGTGCATCAAAGATAGAAGAGCCGGTAGAGGAAACAACAAGCAGGGTTATACTTATTCCCCGGAAAGCAATAGACGCAAAAGGTGCTGAATTTATTGCAGATGTTTTAAAGGATATTCCTGAAATAAATCTTATACAGAGCGGCGGTCAGGGTAAACTGGCAGATGTAATCCTGCGCGGCGGTGCACCGTCCCAGCTGCTCGTAATGATTGACGGGGTAAAGGTTAAACTCACTACCACAGGAACATTTGATTTTTCGGGCATTATTGCTGATGACATAGAGAAAATAGAGATAGTAAAAGGCCCTCAGAGCACTATTTACGGCTCAGAGGCAATGGCCGGTGTTATAAATATAATAACGAAAAAAGGCAGGGATAAAACACATGCTGATTTATCTATTGAGGGCGGTTCGTTTGATACCTATAAAACTTCAGCTTCATTTTCAGGAGGTTCGGAAGTACTTAATTACAGGTTTACTGCGTCATATCTTAGTACCGGCGGAATATCAATATCCAAAAGAGGCGATGAAAAAGACGGCTATAAAAATGCCTCTTTTTCAACCAAACTGGCAATAAGGCCTTCTGATATATTTAATTTCGAGATTACAGGCAGATATTATTATGACCGTTCAGAGCTTGATGATTATGACTATAACCTGAGACACTCTATTGATGCTTTAAATTTTATCCAGCATGGCCACCACTATGTGGTTTCAGGTAAAGGCAGTCTTTATCTGTTTGATATATGGGAGCAGATACTAACTATTTCAAATACAAAAGATTCCCTGAAAACCAGAGATACAGATACTTCATGGAATAATTATGACATTATTACCGGAATGGAGACTATTGACTGGCAGCACAATCTCTACCTGTCTGACGACTATACTATAACAGCAGGTTTTGAAAACAGACTTGAAAAAGGAGAAAATATAGGCAATTTCAGTAAAATGGTTCACAACAATGCTCTTTATTTTAATAATAAGCTTTCCTTGTTTGAGGACTGGCTGCATGTTAATGCAGGGATACGGTATGATGCCCACGAGACCTTTGGCCATAAGTACACATACCGGCTGGGAGCTGTATATGACATTAAGCCTGCTGACTTTAGAATATTGGCTAACTATGGAACAGGGTTCAGGGCTCCGACCTTTAACGAGTTATTCTGGCCAGATGATCCGGTATGGGGCGGCGGAGGCAATCCGGATTTAAAACCTGAAAAAACTGATTCATGGGAAGCAGGGATTGAAAAAGGCTTTTTTAATGAAAAAGTTATTCTTACAGCAACATATTTTAATCAAAAATATGAAGATCTGATTTCAGGATGGCCGCCGGTGAATATAGGCAAGGCAGAGGTTAAGGGTATTGAAACAGGTATTTTAACAAAAATAACTGACAGTTTAATGGTACGGTCTGCCTACACAAACATGGATACCGAGGATAAAGATACAGGACAGCGATTGATAAGAAGGCCAAAGGACAAGCTCAATATAACAGTAGAATATTCAGCAGAAGACTTAACGCTGTTGGCAGGATATATATTTGTTGGAGAGGTAAATGATACCATAGCTGAAAGGAATCTTGCCTCTTACTCACTGGTCAATCTTAGTGGCAATTACAAATTAACAAAACAATTTAAGCTATTTGCACGAATAGATAATTTATTAGATGAAGATTACGAAACCGCAGGCGGTTTTAATAGCCCGGGTTTTTCTGCTTTTGCCGGTATAAAACTTGAGATATAATGTTATACGGGAAAACAGATGAGCTTTAAAAAGACAATAACCTTTTCAATCGTTCTGCATCTTTGTTTCTTTGCGGCAGCTGTTTTACTGCCCGCGGGTTTGTTGGGGAATGGCAACAAAATACCCCGTGAAATAGTTTTCTTTGTAAAACTTACAAAAGATACAGGCGAATCAGGCAGTGAACAGTCTAAGGTGAAAATAAAAAAATCAAAGACTGAAAAAACCAGGAATATTAAAATTGAAACCGAAGAAGTTATTACTGTTGACCCTATGAGAAAAGAGGAGTTTCTTTCTCATAGGGTCAATACAGATGCAGTAAGTGAAAAAAATGATTTTAGTATGGAGAGAGAGCCTGAAGGCAAGGTTTTACTGACAAACTACACAGGCAGTGAAAGAGTTGTTGATATTTCATTTACAGGAGAAGCCGGTAATCAGGGAACATCAAAAAACAATAAAAGGATAGGGGTATTATCCGCAGAGATTTTTGAGATTATCAGGAATTCTATTGAAAAAACAAAGACATATCCTATGTTGGCCAGAAAAAGGGGCATAGAGGGGACCGTGTATATAAGATTCAGTATCAGTCCGGAAGGTAAACCGCAAGATCTCAGAATCTTAAAGGGCTCCGGCTCAAGCATTCTTGATAATGCAACTTTAGATATTGTAAAAAAAGCAGCACCTTTACCGTACGTAGATGCCCCTATTGAAGTCCCTGTGGTTTTTAGGTTGAATTAAATTTTAACCCAAATAATACATTTAGAAAACCACAGAGCCCTGTACCAGACGGTACAGGGCAGAGGGCGCAGAGATAAAATTAAATACAACTAAGAAATACGTAACTCATTAATTCTTATGAAAATATCTTTTTAGCCACAGAGTTCACAGTGGTCTCTCTGTGTTCTCTGTGTCGTCGGTGGCAAGTTGCAGTTTCCGGATTTAAATATTATTTGTTACTATGTTTCTCCCCGTTATATGTTTAATATTTCACGGGGAACTCTGTGGCTAG
>CAYFYW010000593.1:0-8411 GCA_964347425.1 uncultured Nitrospirales bacterium | reverse complement strand
GACAAACGGTATAACAAAATTTATTCAAAGAGTGTGTACTGGATATACTATGTATTTCAACAAAAAATATGAACGAGTGGGGGGGTTGTTCCAGGGCAGATTCAAGGCTGTAATTGTGGACAGACGAGAGCATTTTCAGTGTCTTCCCCATTACATTCATACAAATCCTCTAGAGTTGAATTATCGAGGTCGGACCTCGATAATTGGGCGGAGGGGAATGAAGTTTTTGGAAGAATATCGGTGGAGCAGTTTTCCGGATTATATAGGTAAAAAAAATTTTCCATCAGTGACGAGCAGAGATTTTATCCTGGATACATTTGGAGGAGAAAACAAGTATTGGACACATACTGAAAACTGTTTAAGACAAGCTGAACAGGAAAAGTTGCTGGGAGCAATTCAGGATGTGATAATGGATTAAAATTATCGAGGTCGGACCTCGATAATTGGGCTTTGAGGTGGTTTGGCTGTGCAGACAGTTGGCCGGTTTCAGCCCCTAAGCTTACCCACCTTGTAGTGTGGTAGGGGTATCCCACAACTTCCTTTGTGTGCCTGTTGTAGTCCCGTCTAAGAAGGGATAAACTAAACGGAAATTCCGTTGTACTTGTGCCGTTCTACGGTACGGGACGCTCCGAGCCTGTCCCCTTATAAGGTACGTCTTATTTATTTTCGTATAAAGAATAACACCTACAAACAATTCAAGCCGGAAAAGTTAAAGATTGAAGATTTATGGATGAAATAAACGAAAGAAGAAGGACTCGGAATAACCAAGCCCCCCATGACTCCTATCTTCGCACCGTTGCAGATTGGCACTAATCTATGGTGTGATGGTCACCACCACACTATCATAGTATATCTGACCCATATCGATTGAGCCGTTCATATTCATATCAACCCCAAAATAGAATGCATAAGAGCCCAAAGGTAATCCTGTCATATTTAGAACTTCATACAGATTCAGGTCAAACAGTGGACCCTGATATGTAACAGACATGCCGGGCTGCCATGAACCAGTGCCGATGTTGTAACGGAACCAGTCAAAGGGTGTATCAGCCACTACCCACCAGTCAGCATTTTCTCCTGCATCACTTCCAGCATCAAGCTCAACAGTTACTAAGAGTGTATTACCTTGAGTTATTGTCAGAGGCCCATCTGAACCGTTTGCCTTTATGTCAGGGACTGTGTTTACTAAAAACTGATACCCGGGGACCCATCCCTTATCCCATGGAATGTAATCCGCATAGTCGTAAGGAGTTATTTCAATAACTCCTGAAAGGCCGTTGCCAGATGTATCGTTAACGACTGAGCTTTGACCTTCGTTAAAGTTCCAGTAACCTTTCAGGACAGTTGAATCTATAGGACACTCCGGCGTAGTACCCAGCTCAAAATTCATACATTTCCGTATCTCCTGCTCAGTCCTCGCAACTGTCCAAACTCTGATCTCATCAAGAGTTCCATAAAATATACTATGTACTCCACAGCCTAAACAGTATTGTCTGCTTCCTATAGTCATAAATTGATTGGGATCATCTCCAGCAAATTGCTCTCCGCTGGTTGCACAGTTCTCAAAGTTTCCATTAACATAAAGATCCAGATGAGGCTTTTCACTCATCACTGTAGGAGTACAGCTCTCACTTTCAGGATGAACATGTTCTTCATGAACGAGTACGCCCGCAATATGCGTCCATATATTATTGAGAATTGAAACAGAGCTGTTCACTACACACGTCGCCGTACTAGTTGGGTAATTAGATGTACAGCCTAATGGTTCCGGTTCATGTAACTCATGGGTTATATTAAAAGATGGTTTGTTGTCAGAAAGGAACATCCGAAAGCCCATTTGATAATCACGCGTAAAAAGACCTCCTCCTGCATTATCCATAGTAAGAATCGATTCACGATAAAAACTATCTGTATCAGATTTCTTCACCCATGCCTCAATCGTAAGCTCTTTTCCTGCTATACTGGGCAAACCTTCGTTACCAATGAATATCACTGGCCTCTCCGGGCCATAACTACGAGGAGGCATAGCAGATGCGAGATCGAGGTCAATCGCAAAGCGATCCTTTTCGGTGATATCAACCTCTACACTGTCGGCATATGAATAGTCACTGTCCAGTATCCCGTTCATGATCATATCAATTGTAAAAGAGCAAGTATAACGACCTGACGGCAAGCCTGTTGTATTCAATATCTCCAAAGAACTTATCTCAAATAATGGTCCCTGATATGACACTTCCTGACCGGGCAGCCAGGTGGCGCTGTTCATATCGTAGTGGTACCAGCCCGAAGGTGTATCAGCGAGTATCCACCAATCCGCGTTTTCACCGCCCCTGTTTCCTGTATACAGTGAAGCGGTAACCGAAAGAACATCTTCATTTGTTAAAACTGAATAATCATCTGCATTGTTAACCTTTACATCAGGAACAGGTAAAGCATTTGTTGTATATTTGAGGTTATTTCCATTTCGACAAATATGCACTTTACCTGATGAATCTATTGCTATATCGGTGCCAGTAAAAGAATCGCTCTCACTTTCTACCATTTCATTGGCCCATGAACCTGAAGCATTCGTTGCGTACATATTCCCTTTAATGATATGGATATTATCAGACGCATCTATTGCCATCGAACCGCCTCCGGTACCGCCCAAGTCAATTGTTTCTATTACCCACTGACCGGAAGCATTCGTCGCGTATCTATCCCCTGGATAAGTAATATGTGCTTTTCCCTTGGAGTCAACAGCTATACCACAAGTTTTTATATATGTCTGCGTATCGATATTCTTATTAATCCATGATCCGGAAGCATTCGTCGCGTACCAAAGATAATGAGAAAAGGGAGAGGACGTGTAAACCCTTTCTATATAACAATAATGCATGTTATCAAACAGATCCATGGCTAATGCACTAGACTGAAAATAACCATCTAATGTATCTACTATTATTTTTTCCCTTACCCAGGAACCAGAAGCGTTCGTTGTATGCGCTAACCCAGACAAAATATGAATATAATCTGAAGAATCAATAGCGATGAAGTTATCCCCCACATCTAAACCCTCAAGATTTTCAATTACCCATGAGCCTGTCTTGTTTGTGGCATACTTTTTAGAACCAGCAGCCCCGTAAGCTATGTGAGAATAGTCAGATGAGTCTAAAGCTATAGATGCAAGATCATACACACTGTTGCTGTCAACTGTCTCAAATAACCATGAACCGGAAGCATTTGTAGCATATCTGAGCTCTCGTTGAGAAGGAGTCCAGGTTGTGTTGTAACTTATATTCACATTATCGGACGAATCTAATGCTAAGGAACAATACCTATATCCGTCAACGTCAAGTATTTCATTTGTCCATTGCAGTAAAGATGCTTCGGTTGGTAAGGATAAAAGAGAGACTAACATAATAAGCGAAATTAATGATATACTTTTTTTCAACATGATCGTCTCCTTTTAAAATGAGCCTATTTTGCTATGACAGGCCAGGACAACTCTTATCTTTTTTAAAAACATTGAGGAAGGGCTCTGCATTACGTCCTCCTCTTCCGAAGGAATTGGTTTATCGAGAGGCTATTATTAATATATTTAATTAAGTGTTTAATATTAAAATTGGGAAGAAATACAAACTATATGTTAATTTAACAGGAAATTTAATTTAATGTCAAATGAGAAATACTTATGGATCAGGTTTTATAAGAAAAACTTATAGTAAATCATTAAGATGTTGATATCATTGCTTTTTTACTGGATAAAATTGCTTTTGTGGTTTTGAAATTTGAATGAAGAGAAGATTAGGGATTATTTTTTCTTTGTTGATTTACGATAGTTATCTGCTATTGTTCGATGAATATCGACGTTGAGTGTTACAGGAAGAAACATTTCTTTTCTCATTGATGACCTTATAATTTTTTGCTGATCAAACGATCTATGGATACATCTAATGCCTTAGCTATTTTGATGAGCGTTTTTTTGGTGGAAGGGAATTATTATTTCTCGCAGAGGCGCAAAGGGCTAAGAAGAGATAAAAATAGTAACTACTCAGGTTCACAGTTCAAGGGTTCATAATTCAAGGTTAGAGAGCGATGAAGATTGAACGATTTGAAGATATTGAGGCTTGGCAACTGGCACGCGAATTGATTTGCCAACTATCTTAATAACATAAGGTCCCCCTTCTTTGTTTTCACAAAGAAAACAGGGGGACAAGGCGACCAACCGTGAACCGTGAACCTGACAACCTGAGTAGTTACTAATATTCAAGATACTTCTTAAGGGCTTCGGTTTTTACCAGTATCCTGTTTCCTGAAGATTTAACCATGCCCTTCTTCTGAAATCTACTCATTGTCCTTATACATGTTTCAACGCTTGTTCCCACCATTTCAGCGATCTCCTGTCGGGTAAGGGGAAAGTCTATTTTTTTATAGCCGCTGTCTTCAGTGCCTGCTTTTTCTGAAAGTTTAAGCAGCATTGAAGCAATCCTTCTTTCGACTCTTTCCGTTGCAATGTTTTTCAGCATCTCATGTGCATCTCTCAACTTGTCACTGAAATACTTTGCAATCTCGAGTTTAAGAATAGGGTATTCATCCATAATCCTTAATAGATTTCGACGGTTGATTCTGATTACCGTTGTGTCCTCCATTGCCTGTGCAGATGCCGGATACGGTTTTTTATCCAGAACAGCGACGCCGCCGAAGACATCCCCGGGAGACATAATCTCAAGTATAATGTCCTTACCTGCAAGCGTGTGCTTTACTATTTTTACCCTTTCCCTGGCAACGAGGTAAAAATAATCGGATGGATCACCCTCCATAAAGATATATTTGTCGTTTTTAAAACTATGCTTTTCAAATAAGGAACCTATCTTTTTTAATTCCTCTTCCGTAAGTGCTGCGAATATTTCACTCTTCTTAAGGGTTTCTGTAATCATTTGGCTCCATTTTCTGACTCTTCCTTCATGATTTGCAATACACCGCGAGCCCTTTCCAGGTCTCCTTTCCTTACCAGCAACTTAACCTCCCCTATCATGCCAATATTGGTTGGATAGGGTCTTATCTTTGATGAACGTATGACAGTTTCAATATTTTCCGCATCAAGAATATTTTTTATAATATGCACCTCAATCTCGTCATAAGTAACCAGAAGTTCAACCCATTCGTCCATTATGTACAGTGTATTTAACTTTGCACTTCTTGTCAAACAAAATAGTCTTTTTGCCTTAAACCAGTATAGTTATCTTGTGCGTCCTAAAATCAGCGATTCTGAAACTAAAAAATGTATGCATAATTTTCTTTAATGTCAAGTAAATAACTCATGAATTGTAAACTGAACCCCTTGACAAATAGATAATTATATTCTAATATTAGCATATATGAACATAAAAATCACAAAAATTGAACTCCTAAAAACAGTCGCACATCCTATCAGAATAGCTATCCTGGAGAAGCTGTCAGAGGGCATAAAGTGTGTAAGCGATCTCGAAGAATTCCTCGATATAAGTCAGCCCAATATATCACAGCACCTTTCAACATTAAGACACGCCGGTATTATTGATTTCTTTGTTGATGGAAGACTGAGGTGTTATTTTTTAAAAGATCCCCTGATTCTGGATCTCCTGGAAGTTCTGAAAAAAGACTATCCTGCTGAACTTCCCGGTCCCGAATGCTGCCCTGTAACCAGGAAAGGCACGTATCCGGGTGAAAGGAGGAAATAATGGCAAAAAGGCTTACCCTGTTCCTCAACACTTCCCCCTATTGTTATGAAAACACCTACACAGCGATGAAAATGGCAGAAGCAGCCATTGAAAAAGGCCTGGAAACCCGTGTTGTTGCCTCAGCAGATGGTGTATACAATTTTCTTAAGGGTCAGAAAGGAAGAGGGCTGCCTCATGCTGCCGACGGTTTTAAGTCGCTTATGGACAAGGGCTTGAAGGTAGTCCTATGAGGCGGTTGTGTTAACTTCCGTTGTATTACGGATGAAAATTATATAGAAGGGACGGCAAAAGGCACACTAAAAGGACTTTTCACACTGATGAAACAGTCAGAAATTTTTATTAATCTTGGTTTCTGAAATTTCTCGCAGAGACGCAAAGGGCGCCAAGAGAAGATAAAAAATATATTAACTTGGTTAAAAAAAGTCTATACTTTGCGGACTTTGCGCCTTGGCGAGAGAATAATGAAAAGGGGTACGATTATGGATAATTTATTAGTAATTTTAAGGAAACCACCATACGGAGTAATTAATGCTGCCGAGGCAGTAAGACACGCAGGAGGCGCCTCGGCGGCAGATTATAAAGCAATTCTCTATTTAATAGACAGCGGGGTATGTACAGCTAAAAAGAATCAGGACGCAACTGATACCGGTTTTACAGGTCTGGGAGAAAGTCTTGAACTGCTTTCAGATGAAATGGATATTTACGCAGATAAGGAATCGATGAAAGAATATGGTGTTAAAGAGGATGATCTAATTGACGGCATAAAGGTTGATGAGGGAGAAGCCCTTAAACTGGCTTTAAAAAACTCACAGTCAGTAATGATATTTTAATAAAAAATGGTTTAATAAACATTAAACCAGGAGGGCATAATGCTGTTCCTTATTTCAAGCGCACCTGATACAAAGGAGTTTAAGACAGCCTTCAAAATGGCAAAGGAGATGAATGCCGAGATCTGCCTTCTCCAGAACGCAGTCTATGCTGCAAGAAGTCATAGTGACAGCAGCCTGTATGTGCTGCGTGACGAGATGAAGCTTAGAGGTGTAAATGAGAATGAGGTCTCGGGCAAACTAATAGATTACGGCCAGTTAATAGATTTAATGACAGGCTCGTCTAAAGTTATCGGGATATTTTAAGGGGGGTGGAGGCAGTGAGAATAGCGATTAGAGTCGGGCCCGTGGGGATCAAGGCCGCTATCGATTTGAAAATGTCTTGCAGAGATATTATCCAGGAGGAGCAACATGAAAACTCACTATAAAATCCTGATTGTAGGCGGTGGAAATGCAGGTATTTCAGTGGCAGCACAACTCTTACGTAAGAATGCAAAATTAGATGTTGCCATTGTTGAGCCGTCCGAGAAGCACTGCTATCAGCCCGGCTGGACACTGGTAGGCGGTGGTGTCTTAGATTTTGATAGAACCGTGCGAAGCGAAGCCACATGTATTCCTGAAAAGGCTCACTGGATAAGAGACTCTGCAGAAAGCTTTGAGCCGGATAACAACCTTCTTATAACGAAATCGGGTGAAAAGATTACCTACGATTTCATGGTCGTCTGTTGCGGTATTCAACTGAATTGGCATCAAACAAAAGGTCTGTCTGAGGCACTTGGGAAAAACGGGGTCTGTTCAAATTATCTTTTTAATGGTGCTCCTTATACTTATCAATGTATTAAAAATTTCAAAGGCGGCAAGGCTCTTTTTACGCAACCCAGCACGTTAATCAAATGCGGTGCTGCACCACAGAAAATAATGTATCTTGCAGCGGATAACTTCAGGAGAAGAGGAATACTGGAACAATCAGAAATTTCTTTCTATACTGGCAAACCGGGTCTTTTGCGTGTGAAAGAAATTAACGCAGCCCTTTTGCAAATAGCCAAACGGTATGGCATAAACCTGATCTTTCAATCAAACTTAACAGAAGTCAGAGGCGAAACAAAAGAAGCCGTAATTGAAATTACAAAAGATGAAAGAAAGGAACAGATTACCGTGCAGTATGATATGTTGCACGTTGCGCCGTCGCAATCCGCCCCTGATTGTATCAGAAACAGTCCGTTGGCTGTTAAAGATGATCCGCTTGGCTGGGTTGACATAGATAAAGATACTCTGCAGCACAATATATATAAAAATATTTTCAGTCTGGGAGATGTCGCAAATACAGGAGATACAAAAACAGGAGGAGCTGTCCGGAAACAGGCACCAATTTTGGTTAACAACCTGCTTCCCGCTTTAGAACGAAAATCTTCAAGTGATTTATCAAGATATGATGGCTACACTGTTTGCCCGATTACTACAGGATACGGCAAATTGTTATTGGCGGAATTTGACCACAACAATAAGCTCACGCCGACTTTCCCCTTAGATCCGACAAAGGAACGTTGTAGCATGTGGCTGTTGATAAAGTGCGGAATGCCCTGGTTGTACTGGAATAGAATTTTAAAAGGCAAGGCTTGAGAACCATACCGATGAATCGGGGGTCAAGATTTTATTTAATCCTATCTATTTCATGTATCTTGTTTTTGGCACTCAGTGTTTTTGCCACTTCATCATTTGCAGACAAATTGGCTGATGCTATAGCAAAAACACCACAGGGTGCCGAGAAGGGCATGATTAATCCTGATGCAAAACATGGTTTCCTCAACATTCCCGGCGCTCCTGAAGTCAATCTTATATGGGCATTCCTGTGGGCTATCTGGGTAGGGTGGATATTCTCAAC
>CAYFYW010000592.1:0-4136 GCA_964347425.1 uncultured Nitrospirales bacterium | reverse complement strand
CGGTAAAAGCCCCCTTTTCATGACCAAAAAGCTCTGATTCCAAAAGTCCCTCCGGTATGGAGGCGCAATTGAATTTTACAAACGTCTCCCTGCTCCTCGGACTCATGTAATGTATTGCTTTTGCTACCAGTTCCTTGCCCGTGCCGCTTTCACCATGCAGAAGCACTGTTGCCTTTGACGGGGCAACACGATGAACCGCCTCAAATACTTCCTGCATCCTGTCTGATTCACCTACAACGTTCTCTATACTATATTTCCCCCTGAGTTCTCTCTTTAAACTCTCTTTTTCTTTTTCAACCTCTTCATAGCTCTCCCAGAGCTTGACAAAATGGGTAATCAAAGAGGCGACGATTGTCAAGACCCTGAGGTCGTCATCCACTCCTCCGAGCTCCCTTGAATAAATCCTGTCAACGCTTATTACCCCAAGGACTTCGTTCTTGAATTTTATTGGAACACACAGGAAAGAAACCCCGTCTTTTTCAGGCCGCGACCCCGTCTTGTTCAGGAATAACGGTTCCCTCCCGATATTTGGAATTACCATTGGAACCTTTTTCTCAAGAACCCTGCCCACGATGCCCTCGCCAATACGGTATTTGCCTTTCACAATATTCCCCTTTGTAAGTCCGTGAGCTGCAGCAATGCGAAGTTCTTTTGACAGGGGATCGAGCAGAAAGACACAACCCCTCTGCATCTCAAGAAGGCTGCCCAGCGTTGACATAACTGATGAAAGGTTTTTTTCGAGGGCAAAGGATGAGGTCAATACCTTGCTTGCCTCAAGGATAGCAGTTAATTCCCTGTTCTTACGGAGAATCAGGTCTGTTTTTTTGTTCTCGACAGCTTTCATAGATAGCTAAAAAAATTAAACATCAAAAGTCAAATAACGAAATTGTAAAAAATTAAATCAATTAAAAAAACTGTCCAATATAATCATAAACGGGGAGGCTGGTCGATGACTCGTAGAGATGCCTAAGAAACACAATGACGACACCGCTTATATATAAGCAACGTTTATTTATCAGTATTTTGACAGTACAATTATTCCCTGTTACCTCCTTTATCAAAATGAGGTCTGACATTCAAAAAATCTGTCGATTCATTGTGTTTATGAGGTGTTCATCCTCCACAAATTATTTACTTTGGACAGGTATGATATTTAATCTTTGATTATTAAACGTTTTCCACCATTTCCCATACCCCGCACGGGCATGTCCCTGCGCAGAAACCGCAGCCTATGCATTTTTCAGAGTCAACAACATATTCATATGGAGGATCCTCTCCTTTCCTGTCAATACGGGAAATCGCACCCCAGTAGCAAACCGTTTCACACATATGGCAGTCACGGCATGTACCGCACGAGAGACACTTTTCAGCCTCTTTCTTGGCCGAAAACCTGTCTGTTCTACAGCTTTCATAATAAGCCTCTCTGACCCTGTTGAACGGTATCTGCTGCTTCACCTCAGGCATATAATCATAATGCATTAACTGTGAATGTATGACTTCGGCTACAGTGCGCCCCTGACCAATTGCATGTGTAACAAGACCCGGCTTCGTGGCATCACCAATTGCAAAGACCTTAACATCGGAAGTCTGCCCGATATCATTAACCACAAGCCAGCCCCTTTCAGTATGGATACCAGACGGGAGAAAATCGGTTACCGGCTTTTCACCAATGGCAACAACAACAAGGTCGGCGTCCATGTGAGTTTTATCCCTGAAGTAAATCTTCTTAACCTTATTGTCATATCTTTCTACAAACTTGGGATAAACTATCTCGATCCCCTTTGCCTTTGCCGCCTCCAGTTCCTTTCCAAAAGCTAAAGGCCTTTGAATATCTACCGCTGTCACAGACCTTGCTCCACAGTCAAATGCCTGAATCGCAACATCCATTCCTACATTGCCCGCACCCATAATAATCACTCTCCTGCCTTTCAGCGCAGGTAATTTGCCAACATTAATTCCCTTCAGAAATTCGATTGCGGGCACAACATGTTCAGACCCCGGAAACTTCAGCGTAACCGGTTCGTGCGCACCACACGCCACAACTACAATTTCATGGTCCTTATAGATCTTTTCAAACCTCTTCCGGTTTATCTTCTGCCCGAGGTGGATACGAACACCCGATTCTTTAAACCGCGCGAGCTCCTTCTTTAATATCCTTTGAGGAAGACGTTCCCTCGGCACGCACATCTCGACCTTACCGCCCAGTTTATCCTCAGCTTCATACAGATCAACCGAATGACCTTTCAGACTTAACTGCCATGCGGCAGAGAGTCCTGCAGGACCGCCTCCGATAACCGCGATCTTATGCCCGGTGGCCTTTGCACGCTTTGGTGCTCTCAGTTCAAGGCTCAGTCTTCCCAGTTCCTGTGTATTAAGAGGTTTATCAAATCGCCCTCTCGTACAGCTCTGCATACAGAGATTAGGACATATCTGCCCGCATACACTGGCAGGCAGCGGACTGTACTGAAGCACAAGTTCCAATGCCTTATGGATCTTACCTTCCCGTATAAGCCTTGTCCTCTTGTGCGTTGGCATATGAGTTGGACAGTTATATGCGCACGGGGGAGAATATTTTTCATTACTCCATACCGGTTTATTGCGCCTGTTCTCTCCGGTTGTGATATAAGGCAGGACTGTCTGGTCATGGCCAAGATATTCCGCAAATATACCGCCCTTGCCTACTTCAGGTTCCCAGACCTCATTCCTGAACCCGGTCGTACCAACCTGGTAGGCCTTTCTCCTCTGTGCTTTTTCTGCCGGGGTATACGCAATAATCTTTTTCCAGTCTGCAGGTGATCTCGTTAGCTCCTTGAGATAATCCACACGGTCAATGGCCTCAAGGTATGGTTTTATATTCTCCGTAAGCCACTGCCAGTCCTGTGAGGTCAATTCGACGCACTTCACGTCTCTTTCCCTGTATCCAGACACCGGCCCCCTAAAATAGATAGTTCCGCCTACCATACCGACACAGGGCCGGTAACCGAGAATATTCTCCGGATTTCTCGGATCTACTCCGCATACTACAGCAATGCCGCCTGCCTTGAATTCAGCAAAAGAATCTCCAACATCGCGAAAATACCAGGACTGCAAAGGCTCGAACCTGGGATTGAATTTAGTCATGGTGTCACAGCGGGCACCACCGCCGCCCTGAACGTAAAGTATACCCTGTGCGCCTGCGTTATGCGCTCCGTTCGTAACGTTTCCAAGTACAGTGATTTTCGCACCGCAATTCAGCCAGCCAACATCATCGGAAACAGCACCATGAACCTTAATTTCGGTGCTGGACATGCCCATGCTACCGAGACGCTGTCCAACAGGACCTTCAACAGTAATATTTACAGTCTCGTCTCTCGACCAGATGCGTCCCCCGATTCCATGCTGGCCGTCCGCAAGTATACAAAGCTCGCGTGCACCCTCTCCCACAGCCCTCTGAATCTGTTCTTCAAGGACACGTGAAGAGATCCGTTGACCGTTAACGTTGCCCTTAATCGTTACTTTTTTCATTGTCGTATGTTAATAGTAAACATCACTACCGTCCAAAATAATCATAAACAGGGAGGCTGAATGCCTGAGAAACACAATGACGACACCGCTTATATATAAGCAGCGTTTATTTATCGGTTTTTCGATAATCCTATTATTCCCTGTTACGTCTTTTATCAAAGTCAGGTTTGACATTCAAAAAAACAGTTCGCCACGGCGAATCTCTGATCGATTCATTGTGTTTATGAGGTGTTCAGCTTCCATAAATTCTTAATTATGTACAGGTATGAGTTAACATTTTTAGTTATAAGTTGTCTTTAACAGGCATAACTTATCTGTAATCTCCTTGCAATTTCCTCATCTCCGACACCCAGTCCGTCGGACATGCCTATGGGGAGTTGTGTTGACCGTCCCATAGGAGCGAAAATCTTCCTGAGTTCAATATCCGCAGATCTGAATACATCAACAACACGCTCTGCTACCTTATCAGCATCAAGTCTGCGGTACAGTTTCGGGTCCTGAGTTGTAATGCCCCGCGGGCATCTGCCCGTATTACAAAGGTTACATCTGTTATATTCATCACCAAGACATCCAGCAGCAGCCTGCATGATGTATTTTCCTATTGCAACTGCAGAGGCGCCGAGCATGATTAA
>CAYFYW010000591.1:0-10799 GCA_964347425.1 uncultured Nitrospirales bacterium | reverse complement strand
ACCCGGTAAGAATTGCATCATCACAAAAATCAAAAGCCAAACATAAAAGATCAGGCAGAGGATAATTTTTAAATTTTGATATGTATTTTTGCATTTTTACTTTTGATATTTAATTTACTTTAAAACCTCGTTCATCAAAAGAAATAAAGTCTCTGTCCTGGAGAGGGCGCCTTCACCGTTTTTTACCCCTTCCACGATATCAGAAAGGGTCGTCTTACCCCTGTCTGAAAATTTTGACAAAAAGCTCCCGAGCTCTGTGTCCCTGCCTGCTTCCTCAACAAGCCTTTCCACATCCTCTCCTTCATCGCCCCAGACAGGCGGCTCGTAACCCCTTTCTGCTGCAAAGTTCAGCATCTCCTCCATCCTGCTCTCATATGTATGCGCCTCCAGCGCTTTCTGCCTTGCCCTCTCCGCTATCCTGTGTCTCTCCTCCGGATTATTGAGATAATAAATTATCTTATGCCTCAGGTCATCGAGGTTATCAAACACAATAATCTCCTCACCTGTCTCAAACAGTCCTTCAAGCCCTGAACGTCTGTCCACAAGCTGAAATCCCCCGCAGGCAGCTATCTCATAAGTCCTTGGATTAAGAAAATCTCCAAAAGGATTAACACCTTTGTGATAAGTTGAAGAGTGAAGATTTATGTTTATCTTTGCCGCATTAAATATCTTCACCACTTCATCGGTATCTATCCTCTCTCCTGATTTTTGAATGCACTTCATCAGAGGTGAGTGCATATCCCAGTCTGATCCCCATATCTTGAAGTCGAGGTCAAGAAGTCCCGGGAAAAAATGTCTCCTGTTGTAATAGCCCGCTCCGACAAAAGAAATATCACTGCCGTAAAATTTTATCTCTTCCCCGGAAAGCTCTACAGGCCTGTGTATGTCAGGGCACGCCGCCGTGGGAAGGTAATGGAAGTTTTTAACGCCCATTTTTTTCAGCTCGTTAAAAAAATCACCTTTCTGGATGGTAAAAAAGTAATCATAAAATCTGGCAGTTTTCTTCCAGTAATACATAAATGTAAAATCTTCAACAAACCAGAAGGCTGTGGGAATCCTGTACTGTCGAAGCCTTTTAAGGCAATCAACTGTCAGGGGAGCCTGGGCAAGGACAAGAATAAAGTCAGGCCTGAATTCCCCGCATCTGGCCATTAAGGCCTCTGAGAGAAACGTGGTGAAAATCTCTAAAAGCTTCCCGTAGTGGATCTTGTTCCCTGTTATCTCCTTTATGGAGAACAGAACGTCAACGTACCGGCTGTTATCCATAAGCTCCACAGTATTCCCTATCTTCTCAAGGGCAGAGGCACAGTACCGGGCAATCGGGAGCGAGCCGCCGTAGACAGGACTGACCACCATGATCCTTAATCCCTTCCTGATTGTCCGGAGCGGGTCTGGCCCTGATATGTTTTTATCCAGAATCCGGATTGTCAAATGCCCGTACCTCCATGTCCATTTCTTATACAACCCTTTAATTTAACTGCATCTTCCCCTCCAAGCTCGGCGAGAATCCTGTCTGCATCTTCCAACCTTTGTTCATGGATATAACAATCCCACAACTCCCTGAGCACAAGAGACCTCTCATCTTCAGGGATGTAATGATTGGCATCATAAACATTCTTTATATCTTCCAGAGCTTGTATTGCCATGTCATACTTTTCCTTTTCTTTCAGTTCCCTGATAAATTCGACGTCATAGACAAGATTAGGATGTCTTAGTTTGTCATAGACAATCCTGAAGCCGTCTTCTTTTGTTATTTTTTCGTCGTCATGGACAAACCTGTCGCCCCACTTTTTAATGAGGAGGTCGGCATTTTCTTTTTCCTTATCATTTCTGCCCGGGGTTTCTGACTCAAAGTGATAAAGAACGCTTAAGGGATTATAGATTATCTTGTGCCCCTTTTCTTTTACCTTCAGACAGAAGTCAACATCTTCGAAACCGTTCCTGTATGCTTCATCAAACTCTCCAGCCTCGAAGAAGAGCGATTTGCTGACCAGCATGCAGTCCCCTGTCACTGCCTGGAATTCTCTCATCCTGTTTACAGCAGGGTGGTTTGACTGCATACCCCTGTAAATATGGTATGCCTCGCGATATTTATTAAAAACCACACCGGCATGCTGGACCGTTCCATCAGGATACAGGAGCTTGCTGCCGGCAACGCCGACTCCCTCGTGACACCCGACAGTTTTGACGAGCTCTGAGAGCCACCCCTTTTGTGAAATCGTATCATTATTCAGAAATACCAGATATTCTCCTTCAGCAGCCCTTGCGCCCTGATTGCGGGCTGCGGCAAAACCGGGATTTTCTTCGTTGGTTATGATTTTCACATCCCCGCTAAGACATTGTTTAAGGAAATCTTTAGTCCCGTCTGTGGAGCCGTTATCAACGATTATCACCTCATAAGGCTCATAGGATGTACTGGATGCCAGAGCCTCCAGGCACTTCATGGTATACTCCACTTTATTGAAGACAGGGATAATGATGGAGACAAGGGGACTGTCAGTCGACGTATGAACCTTTTTCCTCAGGTTTTGTAAGTTTATCTTCTGTATTTCTAATACATGAGGCTTATTTTTTGTGAATTCTTTGTATCTTTCATACATAATTTCCGATGTTCGCAGGAAGTCGGCCGGGTTCTGGCTTGTAGTCGAACTACCGTCATTTCTCCATGCAAATTCACATGTTGTTTTCTTTAAATGTCTAAACCTGAATTTCCTGGACATACGGATCCACAGGTCCCAATCCTCATGCGATGCAAGGGATTCATCAAAAAGACCGATCTCATCCAGGCATGATTTTTCATGCATAAGACAGAGGACAGGGATAAAGTTAGATGCTAAAATCAGATCATAATCAAAATCATATGAGTACGGCAGGTCTCTGTTTTTTACAACATAATCCCCGTTTTCTTTTTCCTGGTGGGCCCTGCAGGCATCTGTATAAGCCACTTTATAATCACTGTTTTCCAGGAATTTAACCAGGGTCTCCAGATGCTCGGGATAAAAAACGTCATCATCATCAAGATAGGCTATATATTTGCCGTTGGCAATCTTAAGTCCGACATTTCTTGAATATGAACGCTCTCTGTTTATACTGTTTTTTACATAAGTAATTTTTCCTTCTTTGTTAAGAGGTGTGATATATGATTCTATGTCTTCTCCTGCATCATTAATAACAATCACTTCTACATTTTTATAAGTCTGTCCCAGGACGCTTTTCAGTGCGTTGACAAGCATACCGGGACGGTTGTATGTAGGAACGATTACCGAGACCATCGGTTGAGTCTGTAACTTTACATCCGAACTTTTTCCCAGCAATAGTTTTGCAGTTAAAATATCCTCATGTTCATAAACTTCGCTGTTATTAAGGACAATTTGAGCATATTTCCCTTTCGAATCTCCCAATACCTCCTGGAAGACCCCGGTATCGTGCCTTCGATATTTAAACAGCGGCTTTGGTATACGGGAACCAGAATATCCTCTTGCACCCGCTGCAATCCAGAAGTCCCAGTCCTCAACACCCTTAACATTGGTCCGGTATCCCCCGACCTTTTCCCACACCTCTCTTCTCATGAGGGCGCAGTAAGAGATGTGATTGGCATACTTTAAACCGGAGAAATCATAATTACCGGCCCGAACAATCTGGTTAACGCCGTCAAAGTCTCTTCTATCCGTATAGGCAACAGCAATTGACTCGTCACTTTCTAATAAATCAAGACATTCCTCCAGCATGGCCGGGTCAATCATATCATCGGCATCCAGACATAAAATATATTCCCCCTTTGCTTCTGATATACCGCGGTTGCGTGAAATAGCCGGCTGGCCGGAGTTTGTTTGATTGATCAACTGTATGCGGTGATCAGGATAAACAGAGACCATCTGCTCCGCCACCTCTCTGCTGTTATCTGTACTGCCGTCATTGACAATGATTATTTCAAATTCCTGATACGTCTGGGCAATGACGCTCTCAACAGCATCTGATAAATAACGTGCATAGTTATAACAGGGGATTATTACGGAGACCAGGGGTTTTGAGGCAGCCTCTATTTCGTGACCTGATGATTCAATCTCTTTTATCTTCTGATGCAGAAAGCAATTTTCATCATCAGGGGCAGCTTCATTCCCGGATTCCGGGGCGGGGTATATCGGTTCATTAAAAAGGACAGAGACACAGACCCTGTCTAAAGAGGAATCCTTTCCGGGCAGTAATGAATCCAGAGTTTTATAGTTTATATTTGCATGGTGAACGTTAATTACAGAGACCAGGGGGAACGGGATGCTCATTCTGATGAAATGGTGAAATCCAAATCGATAAGCCAGGCACATCTTTTCAGTTGATATTTCCTCTGCCAGGAGCTTTTCCAGATATGCTTCATACTTGTCAGCGTCCGGCAGATTCAGGGTGAAGTCATGGCCATAAAAAATCCCGCCGCCGCACATCAGAACGGGTTTTCCCCTTATTGCGGCTTCCAGCGATATTGTAGATGTATGGACAAGACAGGCCCGGGATATATTTATCAACTGATATGAATTTATTTTCTTGTCGGGCATTACTATCTTCACAGTTTCCGGTAAACCCGATGTAATGAGTTGGTTGATTTTCCCGAGGAACTGGTCATTGGAGCCCAGGATGCCCGAGGTATTCGGATGAATGCGTATTATAAGTTCATATTCATTTTTCCGTCTGACATATTCTATTGTCCTTGCAATCCATTCAAACTGGTCTATAATCCCTTTCCATCCCTCGGAGGCAGCTGTTTCATCATCTGATGAAGTAAATAATGTAATTATTTTTTTATCTGGTGACAGCCCGAGTTTACCAACAAGCCTCGATATCTTTTGCTTTCCTGAAGCATAGGATTTCCATCCTGTATTTTTACCGTGTTCCCGGCCGGCAAATATCTTTGATATGTCGTTCAGTTGACGTTGAATCAAAGGCATTTCTTTCCACTCATTCCAGCTTTTTAAAAAAGTGTTATAGTTATGAGAGCTTTCGTTCTCCCAGAGTGTAAGCGAGTTATCTATACGTCCTCTTTCATGAATTAAAATGCGCACCGAGTGCTCCTTTGCCAGCTCCACGGCGACCCGGTGACTGAAGAATCTGCCATTTAGCATGAAGAGAATATCCGGCTTATATGTTTCAAAGACCCTGCGCAAAGAATTCAGGGCAATAACCGCACTGTATAAATAACTCCTGTAAGCCTTATTTATTTTTTTGTCGGATATATCTAACTCGTTCATTCTAAAATGCGAATGAACGGATGATTTTACCCATCTGCCCAGCGGATAGCCGTCATATGCGGCATCAAATAACCCGCTGTTATCCAGATTATTTACCCACTGTCTTGCTGATGTATCGGTTTTGTCCGGAAGATATTGGCCAAGCCATTCAAACGGCATTTTCAGATTTTCAAATACCTTCGTATGAGTGTTCATACATACCCGGCACGATTGGTCATGTCTCGGCAAGGTATTCTCCCAGTGGACATCACAGTCTGAATACAGTGCATCACAGCAGAGAAATTTGACCTCGGCCCCCCGGAGTCTCAGGGCGTGCGCAATGGTGATTTCATACAGGGTATGGAGATACCATGTTCCGAATGGTGAGTAAATTAAGACCTTCTGGTTCATACAATTAACTCCCAGCTAAGCGGTGTACCTCTTTTCAGGTCTTTTTTTGCCGTCCTTCCGAGAATGTCTTTCAGGTTTTTAGGCGGAAGGCCGCAACCGGGCCTTATAGACCTGACATTTTTCTCTGTCAGAGATTCTCCTGACTTAACATCGTCAACGATAAACAGAGAACGGGAAAATACCCTGCCCTGCTTCATACCCTCTGTCAGCTTATAGTTAACCTCTCCAAGCGCTTTTTCCGCCTCTCTTACAGCCTTTACCATGGATTTGAATTCCTCCGGTTCAAGTGAAAATGCGGCATCCGGACTGCCGAGATTTCTATCCATGATAAAGTGTTTCTCTATTATCACTGCCCCCAGTGCAACAGCAGCAATAGGGACAGATATCCCCGGGGTGTGGTCGGATATCCCTGCTACCGTATGAAATGTCTGTGCCAGATCAGGAATAGTTCTGAGGTTTATCTCCTCCAAGGGCGCCGGGTAAGCTGATGTGCACTTTAAAAGCGCTATCCGGTCATTACCTGCCCTTTTGCAGGCGTTGACAGCCTCCTGTATATCACATAGATCTGCAATTCCCGTGGATATAATTACAGGTCTGTTCTTTGATGCGATATATTCTATAAGCGGTATATCTGTTATCTCGAATGATGCAACCTTATAAGCCGGAACATTCAGCCCCTCAAGAAAATCTACTGCTGTTTTGTCAAAAGGCGTTGAAAAAAAAACAAGCCCTGAATCCTCTGCTATCTCTTTCAGTTTAGGCTGCCAGTCCCAGGGGGTAAACGCCTTTCCGTAAAGGCTGTAAAGGGTATCGCCTTCCCAGAGTGTGCCTTTGATCCTGAAACATTCGTTATTGCTGTCTATAGTTATGGTGTCAGGGGTGTAGGTCTGAAGTTTAACGGCATCGGCACCTGCTTCCTTTGCTGTTTTTACAGCTTCAGCCGCCAGATCAAATTTCTGGAGATGGTTTGCCGATAACTCCGCCACAATAAAGACTGGCTCGTTCGTATCAATAATTCTTTTTCCTATATGAAACTTCATTTCTGTCCTCTTTAAGCTGATATGAATATTCAAGTGCATTTTGATTTTTTAGAACTAATCTTTTTGAAAACCGGAAATCAGATTTAGTGAAAAATCTTACAGAAGAGATATTCCCTTCTTTTATATAAGCTTTAACTGTCTCGATGCCGGGAATGACCGATCGCAGATATTTCAAGGCTTTTTTATTAATAAGCCTGCCAATCCCGGATCCTCTATAATTTTTGCCTATACTTATGCTGACAACTGCTTCGTTCCTGTCGATATCAAACCTGACCTGTCCCAGAAATTCTTTATTAAGTTCTGCTATCAGAAAAAGGCAGTATTCGTCATTCAATCTGTCAACAAACCAGTTTTTGTGATGTTCTATCCCTATCCCTTCCTGGTTAAATGAGTTTTGTCTGACTTCAGGCTCATTAGATAAGTTGTAAATTTCATTCATATCGTCCATCCGGGCTTCTCTCAAGACAATACTCTCTTCAAAATATCTTTCAAGGCAGCATCCAACTGTTCTGACAGCTCCAAGACCGTCAAGCATCATCCTGCCGGTCTTTGCCTTTTCCGATCTTAAACAGTTGTCTTTTAATAGTCCTGTTTTATTGATTACATTGTTTAAAACTTCTCCATCCTCCCACCAACCCGCATATTCAACAAAACCGGCCTTTTGCCAGCCTTTTATATTGTTTAGCTGGTTCCCGGCTACAGCGACAGCAATAGTTGGAACACCTACCCTTGCGAGTTCGTATAATGTCTGCCCGCCTGCTGAAATTGCCATATCGGATTCGAGCATTATATCCTTCATACCCCCGGCATCAGGGGAATACATTAATTCTGTTTTTCTGTCTTTTAATTTTTCTATTTCTTCCGCATTCCGGCATCCTTTTCCGACGACTATCTTCTTTGCTAACTCCGGGTAATTGTCGATCAGTAACTTTAAGACCCTTACTGTTAAATTCCTCGTATCATTGCCGCCAAAAGTAATCATTACACTCTCTATATCATCTTTTATTTTCTTATCCTGAACGTTCCGGTATTCCCTTCTCAGGGGGAAATACCGGATCCCGAGCAGATAGGAGATTCCTTCTCTTTCAGGGTAAGTCAGGTCTTCAGCATAAATTGTCCCGTTAACTACAATTCCATCCGGATAATCGATCCTCTTGAAATCGTCTATATAAACGGGAATCTTTACCAATTCAGAAACTTTTTTATAAAGTTCGGAACCGGCTCTATACGAATCTATTACTGCAATGTCAGCGTCTTTTATGAGGTTAAGCAATCTCTCTGATTCTTCTGCCCAGTCAAAAAATTCGCATACCTCATCCTTAAGCAGGTCTCTGACAGTGACATCGCCGTTTACTATAAACACGGGTTGAATGCCCTTATCCTCAAAGGCCTGCGATAGAGATGTACATCTCGTTATATGTCCGAAGCCTATATTTTCGCCGCCTTCTGTAATTATAAAAACGTTCATTTTTACAGTATTTTAAATTTGAGTTTTTTTATATCTACCCTGTCATCCCCCTTTTTAACAGGAAGAAATTTTTCGTTGTAGTAAAAATTCCTGTTTTTTTCTGAGAATGTTGTATCCCCGTTCTGTCTGACCCTCGCCCTATCAATAAGTTCACTATTATTATGATTTGCCACGCTGTCTTTCATTTTCCACTCCCCCTTAACTTTCTCCCATATACCTGAATCTCTCCCTGGTTCAACGAGTTCATGAAATTTTTCCTTAGAAATTCCGAGGAATTCCAGATATGTTTGAAGGGTTGAAGGCTCGGCAGAATCATATTGCCTGACCATTTCTATCCCCTCCTCCCGTGTCATTCTCCCGTGTCTTATTTCTATCGAGGCATCGTCTGTGGCCCTGCCGTATCCGAACTTTAAAAACTTCAGATAATCATGAACGTCATTTGCATGATCATCAATTTTTGCAAACAGATTGAAAGTCCTGTCTCTCCTGTACGTTACCGGAGAAAAATCCCACTCTTTCATCATAAGTTCAGCCTGATTTTTGGCATCCCAGTAAAAAAAATTGCTCATGTAGATCCCTCTTACCCCGACTCTCTCTATTTCCCCATCCGATGGATATATGTATGGATAAAGATCTTCCATTGCAATTTTCCCTTCTGATTTTGATATTACATCCTCCGGTTCAAACCCTCTCATGTCATGTTCTCTTCTCTTCCACTTTGTGAATTCAACAAAATCTTCTAAAGAGACCAATCCTGTCAACTCCGCAAAACCGTGTTCTCCCCAGATTATAAAGGGTATATTTTTTTCAACTGCGACCTTAAAAGGCAGAGTCATAATCCCGGCATGATAATGCCACGTTAAATCACCAATCGTTTCAAGCATAAATCTTGATATTTTTTTAACAGAAGTCGGATTGGCAGTAAGCCTGACAAGATCACATCCGGATTTTTCCACCAGGTTCTCCAGATTGCGCAGCCCGGACTCTGAATTAAAGCAGTGATTGAAAGTTACCAGCAAAGGATTCATCAGATACTTTTCTTTTAAGATGTATACCTGAAAATGACTGTCTTTTCCTCCGCTGACAGGAACGATACAGTCGTAGAGATTTCCCCTTTCTTTTGCCATCTTTTTGGCTTCGTACATCATTTTTTCGAAAATTTTTTCCCGTTCATTCCAGCTAATCTCAATCTTTTCCCGCGACTCATGATACTTACAACCGCTGCATATCCCGTCCTCTTCATCCATGATAATTGTAGGTCTGGCATTTTCCGGATACATGCATCTTGCACAATATTTCATAGTACGCTCATCCTCAAACTTTCCTGAAATTTAAACCCGATCCGAGAAGATAATTTTTTGCCTTTTTTACACTGTGCTCGGTGTAATGAAAAATATTTGCGGCAGCAATAGCATCAGCTCCTGCTTTTGTAACACCTTCTGACAGATGTTCCCATGTAAGCACCCCTCTCATGGCTATCACCGGAACAGACACAACATCAGTTACAGACTTGATGAGTTTTGTGTTATAGCCCTTCCTGCTCCCGTCGAAATCCAGAGAATTTATAAAAAACTCGCCGGCACCTAACGATTCTGCTTTTTTTGCCCAGTCCACTACCCTGACGTCTGTAATTTCTTTACCCCTTCCTATTGCGACAAACTCTTCTCCCTGGCCGTTCTGTTTTGAATCTATGGAGACTACTACACACTGGTTTCCAAATTTTTTTGCCAGATTAACTACAAAACCATGGTTGAGAAAGGCATGCGTATTCAGGACGATTTTGTCTGCGCCGTTTGCAAGAATCGTTCTCGCATACTCTACATCAGCTATCCATCCGCCAACTGATAAAGGGACAAAACATTCCTTTGAAATTTTATTGATAACGTTTACAAACCCGTTCTTTGATGATTCCTCTCTGGAGACATTTAAAACCACTATTTCGTCTGCAGCCCACCTGTTGAAACTTTCTATTGCATGAATCGGGTCATAATGTATTACGTTGGTATGTTTAAATTTGATACTCTGAACAACCCTTCCGTCTCTTACAAGAATTACAGCTATAAGCCTGTGTTTCAGCATCTTTTTTACCCCTAAAGTTCTATAAAATTTTTTATGAATTTTAAGCCCGTTTCCTGACTTTTCTCGGGATGAAATTGAGCACCGAAAATATTGTCTTTATTTACTACAGACGGAAAATTTACACCGTAGTCCGTAATTCCTAAAATGTGGGAAGAATCTGTGCAGTTCAAATAATAGCTGTGAACAAAATAAAAATCCGTTTTGTCCGCGATATCCTTTAAAATCTTATTATCCCTTGAAAACTGAACCTCGTTCCATCCTATATGAGGAACCCTCAGGCCATTGATTTTATCTTTAAAATTCACCACTTCTCCTTCGATAAGATTCAATCCGTCATACTCTCCGTATTCATAACTTCTGGTTGCCAATAACTGCATTCCCAGACATATGCCCAACACGGCTTTTCCTTTTTTAACCTCTTCAAAAAGCGCCTCATCAAAAAATTTTTCTCTGATTTTTTTTATGGCATTTTCAAATGCTCCAACACCCGGTAAAATTATTCTGGAATATTTATTTAATCTTTCGGCCTCTTTAACTAAATCAACATTGTCAGTTTTATTGTGGAACCTGACAGCGTTTTCTATA